>JAEZNF010000123.1 GCA_023441845.1 Bacillota bacterium
CTTATGTTAATTGTATCTCTTGGCAAGGGTTGGTAATATGAATTTATAGTATTATCACAATCTTTGCATGGAGGTACTTTTTAATGAAGTTTCAAAAGTTTTTTTATTATTTTTCTGTAATAACCTCAGTATTGATCGGATTGATTCTTTCTACTTCCCTGTGCTTTGCGCAGGCAGTTCCGAGTAATCAAAACAACATCAGGGTGATGGTGGACGGAAAAGAGATTTCCTTCGACCAACCGCCTGTAATTAAAAATAACCGTGTCCTGGTGCCTTTAAGAGGTGTTTTGGAAGCTGTAGGAACTGAAGTGGTATGGAATTCCAAATCGCGGACTGTTGTGGCAAAAAGAGGATACAGGATGTTTTCGGTAGGCATAGGAAAGACCAGAGCTTTGACAAATATCAGTGAAGTTGATATGGATGTACCGCCCTTGATTATAAATAACAGGACTATGATACCGGTAAGGTTTGCTGCTGAGAGCATCGGAACTGATGTTGAGTGGGATGGCAGTACCAAGACTGTTATAATATCAACTGCCTTAAGTAAGGATGCAGACAGCACTGTTACCGAAAACGGAAAAATAGAGATAAAATCCGGTGAGGGTTCGTTCAGTGGGTATATTGATGCCGGAAGTACATGTTCTATTGAAATTGAAGAGGACATTGACCCTGATAAGCTGGTTATACTTTCGCTAAGCGACCTGGATGAAAACAATAAAAAGAAATTCAACTACCTGTCGCTTGGAAATATTAAGACAGGGCAATCAGTGCGCTATAATGAGGGCGCTGCAGTTGAAGGCGGTCATGCCGAAAGAAGCAGAATAAGGTATTTCAGAACATCGGATAGTGAGAATCTACGGTATAAAGCGATTGTATCAACACCGGGGGACGGGTATTCGGGTAAATTCACAGTAAACGTGAAAATAGTAAACAGACTATCATATGTTAAAAAAGATACTGCAGGGAATATTGTTAAAGACAGCGTAAAGCCCTCGGCATCATCTACCGAGCCTTTCGAAGAGGACACTCCCAGAACTTACTGCATTAGTTCCAGTCCGGAAGCTATAAGCTCCATTCCGCTTGATGTATACAGGTATAAGGAAGCAAGCAGGCCGGCTGAACTGGGCGAAAATGGATACTACCTTCAAAGAAGCCCGGTTAACAGGAATGCCAATATTTATTGGGAACATATAAACAATTACTATAAAGATATGAAATTCGGAGTACTTCTTTGGAATACTGAAAAGAAAGCGCTTACCGTAAAACTCAACAGCAGAAGTTTTTATGGGAGTGAATCAAACAGCGCGGATTTCAACTGTTCAACCAGGGTATGGATTGAAAGGGCCAATGGTGAAAAAAGCCTGGATCGTGATGAGGTTGATGAGTTTTATCAAGGCTTCGGTCCTGATATGACTATAGAGATTCCGGCGTATAATGAGGAAAATCCTGCAGCATCGGCCAGGTGGATATGTCTTTATACGATAAAAGGGATATTCGGCTTCTGTTACTTTAATGGGGTGGCCGATATTACCATTACTGACAGCAGCGGAGCAGAATACACGGGGCAGAAGCTTTACTGCGATACATATGTTATGGAACCAGGTACCAAATATGATCTCCCGACCCATGAGATAACAAGGCAGAATGTCGTTACTGCTAAAAGGGCATTTGGAGATAAGACATATCGCGGATCGGGAAACGGTGCTGTTCTGGAAGCACACATTGAGGGTACTACCGACATTACTGAAAATAAGCCGTTCAGCTTTACGCTAGGAGGCTTTGAGGTGCCTGTTTTAAGCGGGAATGAGCTGGTGACCATCAATGATTGCATATGGGACAATGAAAAAGGGTGCCCAACCGATACTGTAAACTATATAGAAGCTTACCCCAAAAAAGGTACTACATCCATTTCTACAGATGATGTAAGAGAAATAAACGGAAGGGTAAACGGCGTAAATTACGGTGTAATATATAAAGTCACATTTGACAGGATAAAGTCGGACAAGCCTGTTAAGGGAAAAGTCAAATTCAACTCCAAGGTAATAGGCTGCTTCTATGATTTCAGCCTTTATTCCGGTTATCCTTCAATGCTGGTTTCTGTATACGACGATAAGGGGAATAGCTATGAGGCAGTGCTTAACAGGAGTAAAGACCTGGCATCGCCTTATATTGAGGCTGTATTTAATCCGGATGTATCACAGGAAGGCCCTGTAACCTACAATTTCGTGCTGGGAGGTATGGGATTTATGCCGGCCGAGATAAGTTTTGAAAACTGATGTTAAAAAACATATGAAGATTATTTTGCATAATTTTTATACAGTAAATGAATTTATGATTAAAAGTGGATAGTATGTAAAGTATCATTAAGGGCGGATTTAACACATATTAAGTGTACAATCCGCCCTTAATAACATTAATGTTCTTCTATGGACAAGCTATCTGCCGTTATTAATCGGCTTTGCGGTTTTTGCCGTATCACCGCATTTAACAGAGTAACATCGGTTGAACAGCATTTTTTTTACCCGGATACTTTACGGCAATTTCTTCAGCAGGCTTATCTTGCTTTTCAGTATTTTTTTGTTGAACGAGTTCCAGAATGCACTTTTGTCATTTATAATACTGCCGATTTGGCTGTAAGGTATGTCAAATGTAACAAAACCTGCTGCATAACAAGCTATTTCATATGGACAGAAATATACTTTAAGCCCGTCTTCGGTTACTGTGAATCCTGTCTTATCAGTTATGTCGGGTTTGGAATCCAAATAATAATCTTCGCCGATTTTCTGATTCAACTGGATTTGCTCCCTGACAATTGAGGTGAGTTGATCGGTATACCTGGAATTGCCTTTGAACAAGTCTTTAAAGCTATAGAAATCTCCTGTTTTTAAATCAATATGGAAATATTCCTGGTACGGCATCCCGTGAGCTGCACCGATAGGGTAGGAATATCCGCTCATAAGAACTATGAGAAGGTCTTTGTTCCTTGTAACGGTAAAACCTGTTGTATTATCTTGGACATACTCATTTTCCTCGGAGGTGGCGCTCTCCTGACTCCCGGTAAGAAATGCTTCTTTAAGCTTATTGTTTATTTTTTCCTGGACTTTTAAATCGGTAAGCCCCTGAATTTCCGGATACTCTACGAAATTATAGAAATCAGGCCTGAATTTTTTATTTTTGATATTGAGGTTACCTGATAGGGAGATATCTTTATTCTGTTCCCAAATAAGTGAGCCGTCATTCCTTAAGTATGACAAAGTTCCGTCAACATCCGCTTTTATTATGTTGCCGATAATCTCAAGCTTGCCTACTCCGTTGACTTTTGGCAGGTCGTCGGCAATTTTCGCTTTTTTATCGATAAAGAAGGTTTGTGTACCGCTGCATGCGGAAGCGTAATCACCAATAAATGCTTCGATTTTGTAATAGCAATAGCTGCTTAGCTGTTTCCCGTCACAGTCAAATATTGCACATGGATAGTATGAAGCATCCCAAGGGGAATAGCCGCTTTTTGTAGCGGCAAAAAGACCCTGGCCGATACTCTTTATGCTTACATATTCGGGTTTTAACACATATTCACCATTTAAATTTATAAGGGCTTGCTTTGTTTCATATTCTCCGGTTTCAACAGATACCACTGCAAGTCCGTCATGGAAGTATTGAGCCTCGAAGTACTTCGGACTTATTATAACCGTTTCGTCATATGTTTTATATCCATATTTATCTGTTGATTTATCCTTGAAGGGGATAATTCCGGCATCCCCCTTGGGCTGAAAGAAATCAAAATAACCGGTAGAGATAACGATGTTCCCTTGTTTGTCAATTAACTGGCAGGTATCGGTGTCTTTCTGTACCCAGGCGGTCCCGTCATTAAAGTCTGCGGCCATCATATATTTCGGCGGGATAATGATATTTCCTTTCATATCCATATAACCATATTTACTATCGGACGCTGATTTTTCGCTGATTCTAATAACTTTTTCCGAAACGCTCTCAATCCTGTATTTGCTTTGAAGCACTATTGTACCTTCTTCATCTATCAGTTTACTTCCTTTGCCTTCCTCATAAATTGCTGCATAACCGTTTTCAAATTTAGGGACAGAGGAGATATAAGGCCCAAGGACCGCTTTACCTTTCTTATTGATGAAGTATACACTGCAAATTCCATATTCGGAACCGTCAGATAGATAATTTACTGCGATAGCTATCCCTTTTTGGGTAAAGCTTAATACCTTATCATACTGGGGTTTTATTATAAATTCCCCCGATTTATTTATAAATCCCCATTTCTGGTTACTACCATTATTGACACAGGCACATAAAAGTATGCTGTTTTCTGTATTTGCCGAAACAGCCGGGCATAATCCCGCTATTAATAGCATGCTTAATATAAGAGAAAGTGTTCTTCTCATATAGCTTCCTCCATCCATAGTTTTGACTTAATTATACAACCTCACAATTCTAAATAAATTACTAAAGGGTTACCAAAGAGTTAAGATTTAGGTTAACTTTTTTAATATCTATAATATATATCGGATTATTTAGTTGAGCTTAGAAGTGTGAAATTAGCGTATTTTTCAAATATATTGAACGCGCCAAAGAATTTTCATAAGGTGCTGCGCGTTCAATGGATCAAGGTATATGATGAAAGCGAAAAAATAGAATTAGAAATGTAAAATGTTTTTCTAGAAAACATATAGATGCATGGCAGAAGAATAAATGTTATTTTAGTATTCCCGGTAATTATGAGACTGCTCCTTAAACCTACTGTTTGTATGTCATTAAGAGCAGCTGTTCAATAATATTGATATTCCTTAAAGATTCATCCAGGCCTAAATAAGGTTCTTTATTATTGATGATTGAGTCTGAAAAATCCTCTATTTCAAGCAGATACCTTTCGCAGGCTTCAACATCTATCTCCTTTGTAAATTGGTTTGTTTTCAGTATTATTTTGCCTGCATTGTCGTGAAAGGTATCGGGAATAAGTATGGAGCCGTTGGTGCCTGTTATTTGGGATAGTTGATTAAAATGTGCGTCAAAACCGCAGCTTATATCGGCCGTTATACCGTTTTCGTATTTCAATGAGGCGCTGAAGCGGAGATCGACATCGCCTCTGGATACATAATTGGCAGTCATTGAGACCGGACTTGATTTTAGTATCATACCGATGAAATTAATGGGGTAGCAGCCCAGGTCATACAATGCTCCACCGCCTTGAGCAGGGTCCCATCTGTAATCTGAAGTTCTTTCCAAAAGAAAGCTGAATGTAGAGTAGATATGCTTGATTTCACCAATTGCATTATCGGAGAGCAGTTCCATTACCTTCTTTATCTTGTGAGTATACCTGTACATAAATGCTTCCATAAGCTTTACACCGTTCCTTTTGCATTCTTCAATCATTTCGGTGCACTCGGAACTGTTTAATGAAATAGGCTTTTCACATAAAATGTGCTTTCCTTTACGTGCGGCTTTTATGACCCATTCCTTATGCAGGCCGTTGGGGAGAGGTATATAAACTGCCTGGACTTCAGGGTCGCTTAAAAGGTCTTCATAGTTATTGTAGGTTTTTACATTGCAGTATCTTTCTTTGCATTCATTGAATCTTTCCGAATCTTTAGCTGCTATAGCATAAAGAGTAGAGTTTTTTGAATTTTCTATTGCAGGGATAACCCAGTTTTTTGCGATTCTTGCATATCCGAGAATTCCCCAATTTATTTTATTATCGGTCATAATAATTCTCTCCCTTAAGCTTATTTTAAATTTTCAGTGGGCAAAACCGGTCCGTTGAAGACGGAATACTTTCTTTTATGTGTTCAATATAAGTATTTGCCAATATATAGTGTACCACAAATCCGCATAAAAAAACACCACCCGCAAAAAGCAGCGTGTGGTGGAATTCTTCGGTATCAGATCATTTCTGATCCGTATACTGCTGCGTAAAAAACTAGCATATCTTATAAACAATAATATAATTGACAGCTTGTTTTAAATACAGATTATAACTCAACTTTTGCAACGCCAATACCAACCTTTGACAATGATTTGTCAAAAAATGATATTTTATACTCTCCCGATTTGTATAGTTTAATTTTCCATATAAGAATATCATACGAAAAAATTTTTTAAATATTTGAAGGGTTTTTAAAAGTTCTTTCGTCTATAATTAATGAGAGGGGAGGGTGAGCGTTGTTTGACGAAAAGGAAGTCATAGAAAAGGTACTGTCCGGTGATGTGGACAGTTTCAGGCAAATTGTTGATACGTATCAAGGCCTTGTCTATTCAATTTGCCTTAATATGACCGGTGACAGGTTTGAAGCAGAAAACATAGCACAGGATACCTTTTTAAAGGTTTACGGCTCTCTCTCCAGGTATCAATACAAGGGCTTTAAAACATGGATTTGCAGGATTGCCGCCAACAGCTGTATTGATTATAAAAGGCGTATGGCTAAACTCCATGAGGATACGGTACCTCCGGACCAACTGGTTGAATTGGAAGACGGATTTTCTCCTACTGTCGAGGACCTGGTAATTACCAGAGAAGAAGTAAGTACAGTCAGAAATATGTGCGACAGTTTACCTGATATTTATAAAGCGGTGGTAATCCAATATTACATAAAGTCCAAAAGCGTCCGGCAAATTGCCCATGAAGAAGGACTGAATGAAAAAACAGTTGAGACCAGACTTTACAGGGCATTGAAAATCCTGGGACAAAAGTGGAAGGAGGGATATGGATGAGGCACTATGACTCTAATGCATGGAAGGATTATGTGAAAGGAACCATCGGAAATTTTGATAAAAGCTTGATGGAACAGCACATGCTGCTTTGCGACAGGTGCATGGAGGAATACATTAACGCTGTTGAAACTTCCGGTATGATTGAAACAGCCCCGGCCTCTCTTGCAGACAATGTAATGGCAGCAGTAAAGCCAGAGGTTGAAAAAGCAGTAAAGAATACCGGACGCAAACCATATACCATTCCTCTGCTGAAATATGCAGCCGCCGCTTCTATAGCATTGCTGCTATGGAAGTTCGGGATATTTACAAACTTAAGTACAGGGATGTTAAAAGCGGACGAAAGGCCCCAAAGGGATTCAATTTTCGAAACAGCTTTAGGAAGCGGTTTCGGAGATAAAATGGTTGACGGAATTAACGGCATGTTTGATTTTATAACAGTGAAGGGAGAGAATTTATTCAATGAGAAGAAAAAATAGTTTTTTAACTTTTGTGTTTTCACTTTTGCCGGGAGCAGGGCAAATGTATATGGGGTTTATGAAGCAGGGCATGACAACCATGTTTATATTCTTCATAACAATTTTTCTGGCTGACTTTTTCAGGGTCTCGTTTGTTCTGGCAATACTGCCTGTAATCTGGTGTTACGGATTTTTTGATACCTTTAACAAAGCAGGTCTTTCCCCTGAAGAGTTTGCAGCCTTAGAGGACAGGAGCATATTTGAAAAGTTCCTGGCAGACAGCTTTTCTTTTGCTCGCAAGCACTTCTGGCTTGGTGTAATCCTTATATCTCTCGGTATACTCCTGCTTTTAGATAATCTTCTCCTTCCCCAGCTTCAAAGGATGAATATACTGGATTATTATATGGCAAGGGATTTTTTAAGAACCGTTGTTGCAGCAGCAGCTCTTATCGGGCTTGGATTTAAAATGATAAAAGGCAAAAAAGTATAAAGTTGATTTTAAAGGGAGGTTATACTAATGCGAAGTTGGCGTGCAGGTACTCTAACACTTGGAATAATCCTGGTGGTTTCGGGAGTAACCATGGTGATAAGCAAGGTGTCCGGAGCGTTTACAATCTTTGAGGTGGCATTATGGTGGCCCGTCGTGCTTATCCTCCTCGGATGCGAAATACTGGTGGCTCTCCGTTTTTCGGATGAAAAGCCTTCAAAAGTGAAATATGACGGGGGAAGCATTTTCCTGATGACATTGATATTGATATTTACAATTGGAATTTCAGCGGTTACATTTGCCGCACATTTAGTCCCCGGCGGTACAGATACCATAAAAAATGCCGTGTTTAATGAAACTGCCGCGGTAAAAAAGAGTCATACCCTTAATTCTCAAACCATCAAGCTGGATAACAATATAGGCGGAGACATAAGCATAAGCCCATATGACGGGAACGAAGCAATTATTGATGCGGTTGTTACCGTACATAACATGACCAACGAAATACTTAAACAAAAGAAAGATGAGATTATTTCAGTTAATAAGGAAAGCGGCCTCATCTCTACCATACAGCCGGAGTATTCTTCACACATGCATGATATCAGGGTGAATTTCAGCATAAAAATACCCAGCGGTAAAAATATTGAAATAAAAAATCAAAAAGGTACTGTCAGTATTTCCGGCACACATTGCAATATTGCCGTTGATAATAAGACAGGAAATATTGTGGCTGCTAATTGCAGCGGCAGTATAACGGTTGGCAGCAG
>JAEZNF010000171.1 GCA_023441845.1 Bacillota bacterium
TTTATGTGTATCTTGACATTCTTTTTTTGCCTCACAGCCTCTAAAGAAAGTGCCTTAGCCAGGTCATGGCTGAATACCGCCTGCGTGACATTATATTCAATTATCTCCGAGACCCTTACAGGATCGGTATAGCTAAGTATAAGTATTGGAACATCTATACCGATTTTACGCAGCTGTATAGCTTCATCAAGCATGGACACCGCAAGACATGTAGCTCCATTATCCAAAATGGTTCTTACTACCTCCATTACACCGTGTCCATATGCATCTGCTTTTACAACTCCCATTATTTCGGACTTTTTATTGGTAATCCTTCTTATCTCTCTCACATTATGGGCTATGGCATCAAGATCAACCTCAGCCCACGCCCTGTTAAACTTATAGTCCATTTTGGCCCCTTCTTTAGTTAACATAATATAATTTATTCCATAGTCTGTGCTATGTATCTTACTACATCAGCCCTTCCGATAATGCCGGAAAGTTTTCCATCCTTAAGTACAGGAATCCTGTTTATATCTCTTTCAACCATAAGTTCTGCGACTTTCTCAATGTCATCATCTTCTGAAACAGTAACAACCTTTTTGGTCATTAAATCTTCCGCTTTTATAGCAACCAGCTTTTTAAGCTCTTCCTGGTAGTGTTTTACGCCTTTTAAAAAAATAAGTCCTCCCAATATTTCTACAACAGCCGGAAAACGGGGTTCAATTTCCTTATAAAGCAAATCCTTCTGAGTCACTATGCCTATTACCTTGTCCTGATCATCTACCACCGGAACACCGCTGATATTGTTTTCCGTAAGTATGTGTGCAATTTCCTCGACAGTGGTATCTTTTTTAACAGTAAACACCTTTTTAGACATCAAGTCTTTTACCTTCATAAAAACCCCTCCTATCCTTTAACTTGCCCAATTTTTTGCATTGAATACGGCAGTTCCTTCACCAGGTCACTCGCTATTAGTCCATGTACTCCAATTTTTTCGGCAACCAGATCACCTATTGCTCCATGTATATAAACACCCGCAGCAGCAGCATCGCACGGTTTCAATCCCTGGCCAATAAGGCTTAGGATAACGCCTGTCAGCACATCCCCCATTCCTGCTGATGCCATCCCGGGATTCCCGGTGGGGTTGATATATGTGCTGCCGTCAGGATATGCTATAACTGTTCTTGCACCCTTTAAGACAACAGTTATTCCCCACTTATCCGCAAACTCCCGAGCAATCCTTATTCTATTATTCTGCACGTCTTTAATACTTATACCACATAGTCTTGCCATTTCACCGGGATGCGGTGTTATCACAGCTTCCGATTTAAGTTTTTTGAGCACCGAAACATCCTTTGAAATTGCATTCAGAGCATCTGCATCCAATACCAGAGGTACTTTGGAGTTTTCTATGATACTGCTTACTATATAAAATATGTCTTCCCCGGTTGATAGCCCCGGACCAACAGCCACAGCGTCCATCCTGTCCATCTTCCCAAGTATTTCTACCATGCTTTCTTTTGAAATAAACCCGGTTTTATTATCCTCGAGCGGTATCACTATAGTTTCAATCAGGCTGGAATTATATACCGAGATTAGAGAAGCGGGAACTCCAAGATATACCAGTCCTGCGCCAGTCCTCAATGCAGCACTTGCCGTAAGACACCCTGAGCCTGTCATACCCTCCGAACCGCTTATTATTAAAACCTTTCCGTAATCGCCCTTATTGCTTTCCCCGTATCTTTCAGGTATCAGCTTTGAGACAAACCCGGCATCCATCAGGTTCAGTTTTATGTCCATGCTCTCAATAACACTTTTGGGAATACTTATGTCTGCTACTATAAGTTCCCCGGCAAATTTACATCCCGGATAAACAACCAGTCCGGTTTTGGGAAGAGCAAATGTCACCGTTTTATCGGCCTTTACACAAATGCCCAGCGTTTCTCCAGTATCACCGTTAACCCCCGAGGGGATATCTATCGAAATAACAGGTTTCCCTGCACTATTTACAAGTTCAATTGCTTTCTCCAGAATACCGTTTATTTTACCCTTAAAACCGGTTCCCAAAACACCGTCTATTATCAAATCCGCCGCTTTTAATGCAGTTTCGAGCTGCGGAATCTGGAAATCCGCCAGCAATTCAACCGTCTCAACCTTCATCTTTTCGAGAATATTAAGGTTTAAGGCAGCGTCATTTTTTACATCCTTCTTATTTGCAACAATATACACTTTAGTATCGGCGCCCATGTTAAACAAATGCCGCGCCACTGCAAAAGCATCTCCGCCATTGTTGCCCTTACCTGCAAGTATGAAAACCGACTTTCCTGCGGCATTTCCCAAACTCTTCAAAACCTCTTCAACAACCTTAAGTGAAGCATTTTCCATAAGTACAGTACCGGGAATGCCTATCTCATTTATTGTTCTTGAATCTATTTCATTCATCTGGCCTGATGTGGCAATCTTCATAAACATTCCTCCAAACGCCGGCCGTATATGCCAAGGGCACTTGAAATATTACTCCCACTTTCCCAGCGGGCCCGACTTAGCTCCCTCGAAGGGTGTAGCACACAATTATAGTGGTAGTTATTTTTTTACTCTTAAAGCAGCTGTATTTTAATCTTCAAAAAATTCTTTATCCAGTTTCTCCAATTCTTCAGGACCAAGCAAATCGTGAAAATATGAATAGATATCATTATCGTCCTGGGAAAGTGATTCCCTCTCATCAATATACTCTTTAAGCATAGCTTTTGTGTCCTCAATAATTACTTCGAGTTCTGCTACTCTTTTCTGGTTCAGCCTGATTTTATAATAAACAAGACTCACAGTTTTTTCAAGGAGGTCAATATTGGCCTCCTTAATAAGGTCAGGCAAGTTATCAAGCTCCTCCTCTATATCCTTCATCCTGTCGTTAATCTTTCTGATCTCTACCTCACAGGAATGCATCTCGTTTCTCGCTTCCTCACTATTCCTGTCAAACGCTTCGGGGGTTAACTTCATTATTCTGTCCATATGTTTTTTCTTACGGTGGGCTATATCTTTTGACTCTGTAATTAGGCGCGACTGAGTTTTTAAAAGTTCTCTGAGCTTTTCTTCGCAAACTATAATATCGGGAGTTCTCTCTGTATTATTAAACAGATTGTTCCATCGTTCATCCAGGATGAGCAGAGAAATATTGTTTTTCCTCAGAGTACTTCTGTCAAACTTCTTTTTCGCAGTCCCGGTTGGTTTCTTAAAAAACTCAAACATAATAAGCCCCCGTTTCAATATATTTAATTAATATATCGGCAAAACTAAAGACTTTTTTGACTTATTCCTTCTCTCCTCCCGTTTGATATACCAAGGGCAGCAAGAATGACTCCTATAACTGTCCAGAATACTATCATAACTCTAGGGTAGTACCAGATATATTCCGACATCCCCATTAAAAGAATTCCTGTAATACCTGCAACTCCGGCAACCAGTATATTATTTATATATTTATCCGTTTTATCGCATATGTTTATAATGCACTTCTTGACTAACCTTACTATAAACCATACAAAAGCCATTATACCGGCCAGCCCAAACTCCAGCCAAATCTGAAGATAGATGTTGTGCGCATGCGGAGGAACCTTTTTAGTGTACAGATAATAGTTGCCGCAAACCTTCATGAAGGCATCTGTTCCCAATCCCACACCGGTTGTCCATACATCCTGCAACATAGGCAGTACGGTTTTATAAATAGAAATCCTGTATGCTATGGAAGAATCGGCAAGACTGATAGACGTCAGCCTTCTGTATATTGACTGCGGAATGATGGGAATACAAAGAAGCCCGATAATAATGAATACAGGTATTAGCTTTTTATTTTTAAAGAATGCATATAAAATTACCGCAGCAGCAAATGCAATCCAGGCCATACGCGCACCTGTCCAAACCAAGGCTATTAAAGCCGGCACCGCCAGAAGCATATATACAACCTTCTTTAAGAATGTCTTTGAATTCAATATTACCGCCATGTACAAGGGCAGCGTAGCCAGCAGTATCTCAGCGTAGTTATTGGAATTACCCACAGTTGAAAATATACGTCCCTTTGCATTTGAATTGGTTACAATATCAATAGTAGCAGGATCTACCGGGATACCAACAACCTTTGCCTGCCAGATACCGTATAAGCCTGTTATAGTTATACCTACAAGAAAAATATCCAGAAACAGCCCTAAGGAACGCTCTGTCTTAATTGAACTCACAATGGTCAGAACAAGTAAAAAGCTTGCAAAATAAAAGGCAAGATACTTTATACCGGTACTTGGCAATATTGAAGTTGCCACTGCCAGACAAGCCAACACTATAAATAAGAACAATGCAAAGTCTATTGCTTTTAAGTTAAATCCTTCATATTTGTGGAAAATAATTTTTATAAAATACATAAAGGCAAGAAACATCACCAGTATTATGCTGTAAGCATCGTTCCAAGGCTCGTGAGGCACTATTACCATAATAACCAGGCATAGGG
>JAEZNF010000234.1 GCA_023441845.1 Bacillota bacterium
ACCGGATCCTGCGTGCTTGTCTGCCCACATGCAAAGCAACTGAAAGCAATAAGCATAGACATTAGACACAGTGCTGCCCTTTTTAATAGATACATTTCTACAACCTCCTAATAATATAATTTGATGTGCTCCCGAAAACTTTACGATTTCGAGGTCTATGTTCTGAAGTGCGAGTATTATTACGCACCTCCAACATACTCTATTACCTTGTCCGAGGCTTCTATCCCTTAACAGAACCGATCATTACTCCTTTTACAAAGTATTTTTGAAGATATGGGTAAAAAAACACCATGGGTAATACCGCAACAATGGCACAGGCCATCTGCAGCGAAAAAAGCGGCGGAATATTAGCTTGATTGACAGCCGAATTCAGTTCTTCTACCTGGCTTAATACAAGTATCCTTCTAATTACTACCTGCAAAGTATATTTTGCTGTGTCATTAATGTAAATATATGCGTCAAAAAAAGCATTCCACTTACTTACCGCATAAAACAAACTGATTGTGGCAATGACCGGGCCGGACGTAGGTATAACGATCCTCATCAATACACCGATGTCATTACATCCGTCAAGCTTTGCTGATTCCTCCAGGCTTTCAGGTATATTTGTAAAAAACGTTCTCATTACAATCATGTTATAAACACTTAATGCCGTGGGAATCATCAAGGACCATAAACTATCGATCATGCCAAATGCACGGACAATCAGATAGGTCGGTATCATCCCTCCATTGAAAAGCATGGTAAACACAAATAATGATGTTAAGAACTTCTTGCCGGGAAGATATTTCTTTGATAAAGGATACGCTGCCGTAATAGTAAGGGACAGACTCAAAAGGGTTCCAATAACCGTTACAAACAGTGTCACTCCAAAAGCACGCAGTACGGGTGAGTTAGCATTCAATATATATGCATAATATTCAAACGTCAACTTAGAAGGCCATAATATGATTCCTCCCCGCCGTAATACCTCATGATATGGCGTAAGCGACGATGATATCGTATAAAGCACGGGCAGCAGAACAAGTATTCCCAAAATAAAAAGGAATAAATATATAAAGCCAAGAAAAAGCTTGTCTTTGAAATCAGAAATTTCTTTCATAATCATTCTCCTTTAGAAAAGTGATTCCTGTCCGGCTACCTTGGCCAAACGGTTTGTAAGCAGAACCAATGTTGTATTAATAAGGGATTTAAACAACCCCACAGCAGACGAATAACTGTATTGCTGTTGCTCAAGGCCTACCCTGTAAACAAATGTGTCAATAATATCACCGACTGCGTATACATTAGGATTCTGGAGTATCAAAACCTGCTCAAATCCGGCTTCCATTATCCGTCCCATTCTCAAAATAATCAGTATTACCATCGTTGGAAGAATCGTCGGTATGATAATATGCCATATTCTTTGTAAGCGGTTAGCACCGTCAATGGCAGCAGCCATATATATTTCAGGGTTAATGCCAGCAAGTGCTGCAATATATACAACCGTTCCCCACCCCAAGTTCTTCCATATATCTGAAACCACTAAAATTATACGGAAATATTGCGGGCTTGCGATATATGTCTTAGGATCCGATCCAAATATTGACATAATCCCATTTAAAAGGCCGTCTGGCGATAGTAGTGTGGTTACAAGTCCACATACAATAACCCATGAAAGAAAGTAAGGGAAGTAAATTACCGTTTGTATGGTTCGTTTCAAGAACCTATTTGAAATTTCGTTTATACAAATAGAAACTATGATGGTTAATGGTGTAATAAAAATCAATTTATATAGGCTGATCACCAATGTGTTTTTAATGAGGATCCATGATCGGTCATAGCTAAAGAATTCTATAAAATTTTGAAATCCGACCCATGGACTTTTGAGTATCCCTGTAAAGATGCTATAATCCTTAAAGGCGATAACAAGACCGTATATGGGAAGATATTTAAAAAGAATCAGCCAAAGTAAACTTGGAAAAAGCAGTAAATATAGAAATTTGTACTTTTTTAATGATTTTAATAAGCTGAGTCTTAGCGTCATATTAATCGCTACTCCTTCTATTATTTTAGGTGTCTACATCTCGAATATTAAGCTTTCAAGGTCCATTCATGCGCTTTTCATTTGAACATAAGCTTATACTAAAAAGTTAGCACAAAGCCGTAGGGAGAATAAATAGACAGATATTTTTATCGGTATTGTTTGAATAGACAAATATTTTTATGATAGTCAGATATCGCTATTTGCTGATATTTTTAAAAGGCTTCGACTTTCTGAACATAAAAAAATAACCTCTACCCTGTAAGTATACCGTACAGTAAAGGTTATTAAATCATCGATCTCATATATCATCATTCTACCCTCTGCATAACAAACTATAGAGAATTCCGGCCCAGCTTTGCAGAAAACGGGTATGGTGTCGTGTGTTCAAAAGACTCTGCCAAATTATTCAACACCACGTGATACCCTATACAAAGGTACCAAGTGCCCGTTATAGGATCATAGAAAATCCTGTCTCATGGGAGTGAATATATCCAATAGCTTTGTCTTTTCCAAAGCAATTACCCCATGTTCCTCATTCGGAGCCATGTAGTAGGTATCTCCTGCCTTCAGTATGACTTTCTCTTTTCCGCCAAGTAATTCAATTCTCCCGCTTACAATGTAACCGATTTGTTCGTGGGGATGACTGTGCATAGCTCCAACCGCGCCTTTTTCAAATTCCAGCTCCACAGACATTATGTTATCACTGTAGGATAAAATCTTTC
>JAEZNF010000298.1 GCA_023441845.1 Bacillota bacterium
CTGACAATAATAATGATATTGGAAACAGCCGGAAAAAAACAAAATCCTATGCCCAAAAATTAAAATACTCTTAAAATCTATATCTATTTTCACACATTTAACTTAGTATAAGACTTGTATATAATTCCTAAATTACCTATATAAGTTATTATATAACATAAACATACAAAAATCAACACCATACTAAACAAAAACTACACATCGGCGCTCTGATAACGGTATCGGTATAATATATTAAGGTTTAAAGTTGTTTATCCCCAGTGAACTTTTATCTTGTCTAATAGAGTAATAGTTATAAGACACTGCTTGAGAAGATATAGTTTGTAGTTTTAGCGGCGGTTTTCATACTTCGAAGCTTTTTAAGCCTGGTTACGATATGAATATAATAAACGCATAATAGATAAAATAAACTCATAAACTCATACTCACTGAAAGGAGTCTTAAGCTATGTCCAAGGATATTTACAGGAACAAAAAAGATTTTGCTGTCGAAGAATTCGCAACAGAAATACCTGAGCACAAGGGGCAGCCTGTTCCCAGGGAAGCCAGGTCACAAAAATCTCAAATAGAAAGTCTGGGTACACCCGGTATGGGCAGAAAAGATAAAAAACCCAAAATGGGACGGAAAATAAAATAGCACCTGACCTGAAAGCCATTCAAATGACTGGCTTTCATATTTTACATATGCCCTTAATATTTGTGAATGTCAACCCGGATACTCCGGAATAATCATTCCAGAGTAAAATTACTTAATGACAAGCTAATGGTATCGGTTTCATCAATATCGTTGGACAAATAACCTACAAAGAATTCCAGACTTTTTATTTCACTTATATTCATAATATTTATTTCGGCTTTATTCCATTTGCTATTCAGCGGCTGAATAGGATACGGTACCAGTATGTTTTCCTCAGGATTAATTCTTAACCCCACAGAATAAATTTTTTCCTTCCCGGAAGAAAACAAGTAATTAAATTTAAGTTTACTATATCCTTTTGATGATACCCGGAGACTATTCGGTTTTGTATAAATCAATATATCACCTTTGCTTGTTATGTCACACTTTATTTTGACTGCACTTCTTCCGCCATTGTCTTTATCGGGCTCAACGATTATATCCGGTCCATTAGCCGTCCAGATGCCTGTGTTCGTGGCAACATCAACCTGAAATGCAGCTTTCTTTGTAACAGGAGTTGAATATACCGTCTTATTATTTGAAGTGATGGTATTTGCTGCTTCAGGGGTAGTAGTTGCGGTAATCGCAGGTGTGAAGCCGGCTGTATGTGTATTACCTATAGGTGTAAAGCTGGTTGTATTTGTATTACCTATAGGTGTTGTAATGTTCAATGATGTAATTGTCGGTGTTGTATATGACGGTATTGTACTTTCGGGTGTTGTATATGACGGTGTTGTACATTCGGGTGTTGTATTTGACAAATCGGGAGTGTTTTCAGCAGTTTCATTTTCTGCTAAAGCTTGAATTGTTGGTGCAGGTCTATTACCGAAAGGCTTAACAGCCGATAAAACATAGTATATGGAAGACAGCAGAATTAAAGTAATTCCTATTAAAGCCGCCACCATTTTAGGCGGTATCTTACTATGTTTCGGATAAACAGATTCTTTCTTCAGCCTGTTTTCAACTAATGAATTCTGTAGTATTTCCTTTGCAGATGCCGTAATACCGTTACTCTCAAAATGAGTTCCTCCCATATCAAGGCACGGTATATTATTGATAAAACATTTCTCTTCATCAAATCCCATCATGCCGACACTGTGATTCTCAATACTTCCCACAGCTTCAAAACCGATTTCTGCAAGACAGCCGCTGCTTTTTATAGTATAAATCATTTCATCCGTGGAGTTGATATGTATCAATATCCTATTTCCCTGTATTATAGCCGTTTGCTCAAATTGTTTTCTGTACTTTATAAGTTTACCCGGAATAATATACTTTGGGGTTAATGCGGATGGATCATATTTTATTGAGAACTCTATAGAACTAATCTCCTTCCTGGATTCATTATTTAATTCTATATGGAAGCTAGCCTCTGATTGTCCTGTTTTGCTTGCATTTTTAAGTAAAAAACAGGTTTTCGGCAAAATCCCCAACTCACAAAAAGCATCTTTTATGCTTGGAATATGTTTTAATAATATGCCTGAACTATTAATGAGAGTATCAAACTCCGGATATTCCTTCCGCAGCAGCTTTAATTCCTCATAGTTTTGACTTGGGAAAAACATTATATTTACATTTTCTTTGATAGCCGCCATAATCTTTTGCTTCAGGTTTTTAATTTTTGTAACATTTCCCTGATTGTCTGTTTCACCTGTTGCAGCTATTTTAGTAAAAATCGGCAAGGGAATATCAATTATATTTTTATCACCTAAGGCAACAGCAAAAGCAATAGCATAAGCAAGCCCTGCACTGCACCCGTCAACCTGCTTTTCTAAGTCCCTGGCAGTAACATTAATAGGAGCCGTTTGAAAGTATTTCCCTATAGCATCAGAGAAAATCACTTCGTATGCGCATTCAATACTTCTTTTTGCAGATTCTTGTACCATGGGTGATTGAAATTCATGAGTATAAACTTCAAAAAGCTTGCCCACCGAAGAACTTAATAATTTAATTGAAACCTGTTCAGCGGTTTCATTGTCAAATAAGGCATATATGTACTTTTGCATTTTCTCCTCACAGATACTAATAAATTTTAAAGAAAGTAAATTTCCGGTTACTGAGCCATATACCGAAATCAACTTCGAAACATGCTGTTTATTCCTCATCAACAGACTCTTTACCTATTGAGATGAATTCCACATTAATAATATAATACTATGCTTTCGCACAAAATAAGATTTTTTCCAGCCCTGTTAGGCAGCAAAGTCAAGCAGGGCTTCTGTGACTCCAGATTTTTTAAGAGAATCCCGGTATTCTGCGGAATCACTTAAAACAATCTTTT
>JAEZNF010000349.1 GCA_023441845.1 Bacillota bacterium
CAATGGATATACCGGTTAAAGTAAAAGCAAAACCTGCGCCTGTCAGCGAATCTGATTTTAAGGGATATTTCTTTACATACTTTAATGGTTCCGGCAGGTCTGATGCAGAACAGATTTACTTCTCATTAAGTAAGGATGGTCTACACTGGACTGAACTAAATAAAAATAATCCTGTACTGACTTCAACGGTTGGAGACAAAGGCGTACGTGATCCGTTTATCCTTCGCTCGCCTGAAGGAGATAAATTCTATATGGTGGCAACTGCCCTGAGAATTGCTAATGGTGCAGGCTGGGATGCGGCTCAAAAAGCGGGAAGCAAGTCGGTAGTTGTTTGGGAATCAAATGATTTGGTAAATTGGTCTAAAGAAAGGCTTGTTAAGGTTGCCAGGGATGATGCCGGATGTACTTGGGCTCCTGAAATCGTATATGATGACATGACAGGTGAATATGTGATATTCTGGGCATCAAGAATATCAGCGGATAACTATGCAAAGCAAAGGATATATATATCCAGGACGAGGGATTTTTATACCTTTACAGCCCCCAAGGTATGGATTGACAGAACACAGGATGTAATAGATGCGACTGTGATAAAATATAACGGCATATATTACAGGTTTTCAAAAGATGAAGTAAATAAGAACATTATTATAGATAAATGTGATCAATTAATCAATAAGACTTACGGAGCAATTTCATCTGCAAGTGTTGGAAATCAGAGTGGTGTTGAAGGACCGGCTATATTCAAATTTAACGGTCAAAACAAATGGTGCCTGCTTCTGGACAACTATGGAGGAGGCGGTTACTTTCCAATGGTTTCCACTGATATTGCATCAGGTGTTTTTACCAGACTTGCCGCTTCGGATTATAAGCTTCCGTCCGGACCACGTCATGGAACGGTTATGCAGATTACGCAGGCAGAATACGATGCTGTTATGGAAAAGTGGGGTAACGGGGAAAAAATACAGACAAATCCGGTACTTGAATACAAATTTAACGAGACAAAAACAGGAAATACAATTCTTGATACATCGGGCAATAACCGTACAGGAACTCTGAACGGAAATGCAACCTATGTAACAGACACCCAAAAGAACTCACAAGTTCTGTATCTGGATGGAACAACAAATACATTTGCTTCATTCCCTCAGGGTTTCTTTGACGGCAGGGATAAAGTCTCCATATCCATGGATATAAAGCCGGTAACGGCAACGGGCAATTTCTTTACCTTTGCAATAGGTAAGGATACCTCTAAATACATGTTTTTAAGAACAAGGGATACTGAAATCAGAAATGCGATAACGAAGGACTCATGGTCTGCAGAGCAGGAGGTCAAATCTGCTGAGGATTCCATAGCAAACAAGTGGCTGAACATCAAACTTGTAATCACCCCTACAAGCATGGCAATTTATAAGGACGGCAAATTGCTTGGTAAAAACAGCAATGTATCGGTATCCATGTCTGATTTAGGTACAAGCTTGTCGGCTTATCTGGGGAAATCCTTTTATTCCGGCGATCTATACTTTAAAGGCTACTTTGATAATGTAAAAGTATATAATCGCGAGCTTTCCGAACAGGAAATTGCAAACGAATTCGGTATTTCCGAAGATAATGTTACAATAACGGGGTATGTAAAACCGGATTTTAATTTTACTGATTCCTCCAAAGTCCTGGGTAACTTTAGAATAGAGGTTGAAGGAACGGCTTATTATGCAACGACCGATCAAACAGGTTGCTTTGAAATAAAAGGTGTTCCCAAAAGCTATAAAACATGCAATTTAAAGATAAGTAAGAAAAATCACCTCAGCAGGAAAATAACCGGCGTAGTTACAGATGTTTCGGGCACACAGGTTGAAGTATCCACATTGAACAATCCGATTGAAATATGGGTGGGTGATATGGAAATAAACGGAAGACAGGATAATGCCATAAATATGATTGACATTATGACTATTGCCGGGGGATTCAACAGTATAAAAGGCGATGGACGGTATGTTGAGGACTCGGACTTCAATAAAGACGGAGCAATAAGCATGACAGATATTATTATTGTGGCAAAGCACTTTTCCAGCACATCTTCATATTATCCGGAGTGGTAAGCGAAACAAAGGGACGGTTCTCTTGTTTCTGTGCGTTAATTCCATAAATCCATGCACCTGCTACATTATACGGAATGAATTTGAAAGGTTATAAATATGTAAACAAAAGATTTTAAACCTTTTTAAGTATCGTATACATATTCAAAGGCCAATGGAATTGAAAGCAGGAGAACCATTTTATGTTATGCTGAGACATCCCCGTTTTCTAAGGAAAAATTGCCTCCAGATTCTCTATTAACAAAAGATATTACAGTGGATGAATTTATAGACTTTACTTCAAATCATAAACATGTTACTGCCAAAACACCACCGACTTTTCTATGGGTTACAGCGACCGATCACTGGAATTTTCAGCGCCAAAACTTACTTTTTGCTCAAGCTCTAAATGAGCTAAATAAATCATTCGAATTACATATATTCTCTCAAGGGGGTCATGGTTTGGGATTAGGTAAGGATGAACCGGCAGTAGTAATCTGGCCAAAACTTTGTGAAGCTTGGCTTCGTAGATTATGGTCAACAAGTTTTAAATAATATTTTAGAGGCTACCCTTCCTTGGACAACAACTTTTGATCAATCCTTTCAGCTATAAAAAAAAAGCACCCCAAAAAAGAATGGCTTCGCAGGCGGTAAGCATAGGTTTTCCGGCAAAATTACAGTTTTGAATAAAGAGGTTCGAGCCTTCCGACTCAACATAAAGCAGGAACAGTTTTTTGCCCTTATTCGCCAGCCTTTTCTTTATATTCAAATTTCTCTGATTTAAAACATCATTGAATACAAACATTTCAAAGTATTCTTTCGGAGTTAATTCAATATTATCTCCTGATCCTTCATATGCTCCCTATATACCTTTTTGTATTATATAACAATTCTTTAACCACGGAGTGTTTTCAACCTTTTTATATTAAAAAGAAGGTTATTTATTGCTTTTTAATTTTTGAAAATGTAATATATAATATGAATGTTAAAAGTAGTGGGAAGATTCAGGATTATTTAAAAAGGCGATGGAATGAGCATATTAAATATATGAAACCTTACGTGGAGTGTGAATAATGGATAAAACAAATGATTTACTTAAGAAACTTCAGGATAGCATGCCCGAATTCAGTAAAGGGCAAAAGCTTATCGCAGGTTATATAATTAACCATTACGGAAAAGCCGCTTATATGACGGCAGCCAAACTTGGAGAAGTTGTTGGGGTGAGCGAATCCACGGTAGTGCGTTTTGCCATTGAATTGGGGTATGACGGGTACCCGAAGCTTCAAAAGGTTTTGCAGGAATTTATAAAGAGCAAGCTTACCGCTGTTCAAAGGCTTGAAGTTTCGTCAAACAGAATCAATGAGGAAAACATATTAAAAAGTGTGCTTCAATCGGACATGGAGAAATTAAAACTTACCATGGATGAGATAGATAAAGACACGTTTGACAACACTGTAGAAACAATTTTAAGCGCAAAGAAAATTTATATTCTAGGGGTTAGAAGTTCTGCTCCTCTTGCAAGTTTTCTGGGCTTTTATTTTAATTTGATTTTTGACAATATAAGGCTGGTTCATACTACCAGTGTAAGTGAAATATTCGAGCAGATAATAAATGCATCCAAAGGGGATGTTGTAATTGGAATAAGCTTTCCAAGGTATTCAAAAAGGACAATTAAGGCCATGCAGTTTGCAAAAGACCAGGGCGCGTCTGTCATTGCAATTACAGACAGCTTTGAATCGCCTTTGGCCGAGTATGCCGACCATGCTCTTATTGCAAGAAGTGACATGGCATCCTTTGCCGATTCTCTTGTGGCGCCTTTAAGTGTAATAAATGCGCTTATTGTAGCCGTAGGAATGAGACACAAGGACCGCCTTTATGAGACTTTTGAAAAGCTCGAATCAATATGGGATGAATACCAGGTATACGAGAATCCCGATACCAACGAATCCCATATAAAGATGGATTTTTAGATTTAAAATGATATGGAGAATATAGATGAGACATAAAGTGGTAGTAATAGGAGGAGGGCCTGCCGGGCTTATGGCTGCCGGCAAGGCTTCGGAAAAAGGTGCGGAAGTAATTCTTGCAGAGAAGAATGATAGAATCGGGAAGAAAATCTTAATTTCAGGTAAGGGAAGGTGCAATATCACCAACGATACCGATATTGAAGGGCTTATAGAAAATACTCCCGGCAACGGGAATTTTTTGTATTCGTCTTTTTATACTTTTTCGAATACCGATCTTATTGGATTTTTTAATGATCTTGGGCTTGAAACAAAAGTGGAAAGAGGAGGAAGAGTTTTTCCCGTTTCCGACAGTGCAAAAGACGTTGTTGATGCACTCTTACGCTATGTAAACAAAAACAAGGTCAAAATCATGTTGAAATCACCGGTTGAAGACATTACGCACAATGACGGGAAGGTAACAGGAGTTGTACTTAGAGACGGTACAAAAATAGAATGTAATTCGGTACTTTTAGCAACAGGAGGGGTATCCTACCCGGGAACAGGATCTACGGGCGACGGGCACAGGATTGCAAAAAAACTGGGCCATACAATAGTTGAATTAAAGCCCTCGCTTATACCACTAATAATAGAAGAGCCCTGGGTAAAAGAGCTTCAGGGACTCAGCCTTAAAAACATCTCAATTGTAATGACGGGAAGTAACAGGAAAAAGATATACTCCGACTTCGGAGAACTCCTTTTCACGCACTTTGGAGTTTCGGGCCCTGTAATTTTAAGCGCAAGCAGGCATATACTCGACTATAACTATAAGGATGTCAGGCTTTCAATAGATCTGAAGCCCGCATTAAGTGAAGATGTGCTTTATGACAGGGTTCACAGGGACTTTGAGAAGTATTCGAGAAAGCAGCTCAAAAATTCTCTCGATGACCTGCTGCCTCAGAAGCTGATACCCGTAATAATAAAATTGTCCGGAATACCCGAGGACAAGTTTGTAAACCAGATTACAAGGGAAGAGAGAAGGAGACTGGTTAAACTGTTAAAAGCCCTGGAGATGAACATAATTGGCGCACGTCCTATTAAGGAAGCCATTGTTACTGCCGGAGGAGTTTCAACAAATGAGATAAATCCTTCCACAATGGAGTCAAAGCTTTTGAAAGGATTGTTTTTTGCGGGTGAATTGATAGATATTGATGCCTATACAGGTGGTTTTAACCTTACGATAGCTTTTTCAACAGGTTATTTGGCCGGAATTAACTGCTAAAAGGTATATAAAGCTTTATAAAACAGCAAATTGAAACCCAATGAGTATTTTTTAAAATTCGTGAGCATATTATAGAATAAAACTTTTTGTGAGTTTTAAAGTATACTGCACATGATTCGGAGTGATGGGATGAAGTTTGTTGTGGTAAGGTTTGACGGCAAAAAAAAAGAAAAAAAGGCCGGAAAGTACGTGAATTTTGAAAAACTTTTAATGCTGTCTTTTGCAGCTGTATTCGGGCTGTTGGTAATTGTTCAGATTTTGCTGGCAACGCCTTCCGTAAGACCAATGATTGCGGAGGATACCGAGTTTGAGGGAAGCCCGGTAAGCAATGAGGAGTTTTTATATAAAGAAGGCGAGGTTGTGCTTGAGCTCACCGGCAGTGAGTCCGATCAGAACATCAAGGTAATTAAAAACGGTGATGAGGCTGCCGATTTTTCAAATAAACTTGTGAAATTGACTGTTCGTGAAGGCGATGTTATTGAGATAGACGGAACGGCTTCCATATACGCTTCGGAGGTCAGTGTTTCATGGTGCAGCGACAATATAAGGGACGATAGTGTCGGAAAAAAGGTTAAAGTGTTTTCCGATGTAAAAAATCTTTTGAGAATAAAAATGGAATAAATGTTGTTGTTTTAAATTGATACATATTATATAATATTAATTACATGGCTTTTTATGTATAACTAAATAAATGCACTCTAATTAAAAACGAGGATAATATGACTAAAGATTACGAAGGATCAAAGAAGTTAGGCAGTAAGGAGATCGCAGCCGCCGCTATTAAAATAGCTCTGACAGCAGACAGGAATGAAGAAAAGCTTTTTCAGGCAGATTATGCCAAAGTAGGGATTCATACAGCTGCCGCAGATTATGGAGGAGAGTTTATTAATTCTTTTATGAAGATAATAGAACGAGCTGTTGTTTCTTCAAAAAGGGAAGGAGTCATCCTTGACAGCCATGCAGAAGAAGGAGCTGTTGCAGGTGCTGCAAGAGAAGCCCTGTCTCAGATAATTAACAAAGCTTTAGGCCTTAATGTCGGCGGTAAGATAGGTATAGCAAGGTATAATGATCATATAAGTGTAGCTATATTTTTCGGTATAGGCCTTCTTCACTTAAATGAAGTTGCAATTGGAGTAGGGCACAGAGTTATATAACTGCTTTATTATATAGGAGGAAGTCTGAAAAAATGTATGTAAGGGCTATCAGAGGGGCAATAACAGTAGAACACAACGATGCAAACGAAATAATCGAAGCAACAAAAGAACTTCTGTGTGATATTATCAATAAAAACGAGATTGAGCAAGATGATATAGCCAGTGTCATATTTACTATCACACGGGACCTTGATGCCGCTTTTCCGGCGCTTGCAGCCAGACAAATAGGTTGGACAAGTGTCCCGCTTATCTGCTCCTATGAAATAGATGTTGTGGGAAGCCTTAAAAGCTGCATAAGGGTTCTGATGCATGTAAACACTGAAAAAAGTAATAAGGATATGAAACATATTTATTTGAAAGGTGCCAGGGTCTTAAGACCTGATCTGGTTGAAGAATAGTCTATGAGAGAGCAATTAAAATACAAAATCAATATAGCTATAGACGGCCCTGCAGGCGCGGGAAAAAGTACTATTGCAAAGTTGGTATCTAAAACATTCGGAATCATATATTTGGATACAGGTGCAATGTACAGGGCTGTAGCTTTAAAAGCCGTAAATGAAGGTATAGACACATCTTCGGTATCCGCCCTTTCAAAGTTGGTTGAATGTATAGATATAAAAATAGATTATTCCATGGGAGAGCAAAGAATATTTGTTGATGGAAAAGATGTTACATCACTGATAAGGACTCCGGAGGTTTCAATTGGAGCGTCGAATGTAGCTGTTGTACCTGAGGTAAGGCTTAAGATGGTTGAACTGCAAAGGGCCATTGCTAAAGAAAACAGCGTAGTAATGGATGGACGCGACATAGGTACCTATGTTTTACCGGATGCCGATTTTAAGTTTTTTTTGACTGCATCTGTTGAAGAAAGAGCAAAAAGAAGGTTTCTTGAGCAAACTCAAAAGGGACTGACCGGTATTTCACTCGAAGAGGTCAAAAAGGACATTGAGTACAGGGATAATAATGATTCAAACAGGGAATTTGCACCGCTTAAAAAGGCTGATGATGCCATTGAGGTTGATACTACAAGCCTTAATATAGAGCAGGTAGCCGAAAAAATAATAGGTTACATAAAGGACAGAAAATGAAAGAAGTAATAAGGTATATTTTAATGGCATTTTTTAATGTTTTTTACAGGCTCAAAATAACGGGGGTTGAGAATGTTCCGGCAAAAGGTGCCGCCGTATTATGTTCAAACCATATTGGCG
>JAEZNF010000378.1 GCA_023441845.1 Bacillota bacterium
GTTTAGAACATCACTTTCAGAGCCGATATTAATTTCCGTATCAAAATAAAGACCTCTGCAATTAGAGCCCCCCAGGTCTTCCCCCAAAGACACAAGAAGCGTCCTGGCCCCGATACGCGAAGATGAAACGGCTGCTGCAATGCCTTCCGGTTCCTCTCCTACCACAATAACATCATACTTGTCGGATTCCTCAGAAAGCTTGCCACTAGCCCAGTTGTTATCCTCCTTATTTCTCTCAATATAAAAATCCCTGCCGATTATGGGCTTTACACCAAACCGGTACACAAATAATGCCAATATTATTAGAATTACAAGTTTTATAGTTTTGCCCTTCATATGCTCACCACAGCTTCCCAATAGATAAAGAACTGTAAAACAGACTCATAATTATTCTATATATCGGCAAAACAAAGGCCCGGGTTTATCAAAAAGCACCTATATGTTTCGCGAAAAACATTTTACATTTCTAATTTTATTTTTAGCGAAATCATATTCCTTGATCTATTGAGCGCGCAACACTTTATGAAAATACTTTCGCGCGTTCAATATAGATTTAAATCACAACACTTCAAATATCTGACTATTAAAAATACTGTTATTTGTTAAGCCGATAAGCTGTCGGCATTTCAAGATTCGTTCCATAATGTAATTTGAGAGACTCTATATGGTGGGTTTCTTTTCAAGAATATCCGTTAAAAATAAAAGAGACTTATATAAGTCTCTTTTATTTTATGGTATATGTTCCTTTGATAATAATCCAAGTATCTTTTACTGCATTTATACCCCTGCCGTCGTCCCTTGACGACAAAAGCAAATGGTTTAATGGAATTGTTGCTCCTGTTTTAATGTCCGTACTGCTGGCGGCTGTTATATCGGAAAGGCCTCCGTTTGTCCCCGCAATTGCTTTTGCTTTCCCCGATCTCAAGACTATCTCGGCACTTTCGCCTGCTATCAGCTGCTGTCCAGCCTTTAATTCAACAGGCTGAAACTTGAATGCTTCCGGTTTCATTTCACTTAACTGTTTAGTTAAAGCACTGTTCGAGGCCTTAAGTTCCTCAACCTTTTTTGTAAGCTCTGTGATGGCGGCATTATCACCATAAACCTTAGCATTTACACTATCAGTCAATTCCTTTATCTTTTGGTCCACATAGCTCTGGGACACTATTGGATCATTGTCCGTCCCCGGATCAGCCGTAACGGCGCTTACAATATGTACAAAAATAAAACTCAAAATAACAAATAGTGATAAAACAAGAACCAACTTTTTCATAGACCTCATCTTTTGTGCCTCCCTTTATAATATATCAAACATCGGATAACCCAAAGCTTACGCTTATAGCTTCGTTCACACTTCCCATAAGCTCATCGTCCAGATGCCCTATCTTTTCCCTTATCCTTTTCTTGTCTATAGTTCGTATCTGTTCCAACAATATAACCGAATCTTTGGCCAGTCCGTATTCCTGCGCACTTATTTCAATGTGCGTGGGCAGCTTTGCCTTATTTATTTGAGATGTAATAGCAGCTGCAATCACAGTCGGACTATATTTGTTCCCTACATCGTTCTGCACTATCAAGACCGGCCTGACACCGCCTTGTTCCGAACCTATAACAGGACTCAAGTCGGCGTAATAAATGTCTCCGCGTTTAATTACCACTATCTTTCCAACTCCCTAAGTCGCTCCTCATATTTTTGCTGCTGTTCACTGTCCGCATCAAAACACATCTCAGCCAGTCTGGCATTTATCTCAGCCATCTCCTGATATCCTTTCTTCATCTTATCCCTCATTTCAATTTTCCTTTTTTCTCTGATGTACAGCTTCATTGCTTCCCTAACAAATTCACTTCTGTTGATTTTCTCAACAGATACAATAGAGTCCACTTCTTTAAGCAGATTATCAGGAAGACTGATTAATATTTTTCTTAATTCAGACAAAAAAACCCCCCCCAGTTCATTATTTGGGTACTGGATAAAAATTGAAATTCATGAAGTTTTATTGAGTAATTGCACAAAACCGGCATTTGTTTAAAAGCATTTAAACTATTCATATATATTATATATATCATTATATAACCCTTTGTATTCATGGGTCAAATTAAAATATTATTACTTAGTGCATAAAACCTCATGTAGTTTTTACCAGGTAGTTTAGAACGTTCTGTATTTTGCCGTCCTTCAGGTACACCCTTGGTATCCTTTTCCCAATTATGCTAACTATTTCATAATTAATGGTTCCTATGCTTCTGGCAATATCCTCAATTCTTATTTCGCTTTCACCCTGCTTCCCGAACAAAACCACCTCGTCTCCTACCGATACTTCATTTTCAAAATCGGTTACATCGGCCATACACTGGTCCATACAGATTTTGCCTACTAAAGGCGCTGCTTCACCGTTTATCAAAACCTTTCCTTTCCCGGTCAGAAGCCTAGTGTAGCCATCTGCATATCCAATGGGTATTGTTACAACCTTACTTTCCCTGCCTGTGGTAAAAATCCTTCCATAACTTATAGGAGTATTTTTCTCAACTTCTTTAATAAGTATTACATTTGCTTTTAAAGTCATTGCAGGTTTTAAATCAATTTTGGATTTATCTACCTCGTCGGACGGATACATCCCGTATAGTATTATTCCCGGTCTTACCATATTTAAATGCATCTCGGGATATTCAATTATTCCCGCACTGTTTGCCGCATGCTTTACAGGGATATAAACGCCTATCCTGTTAAGCTCGCTGCATATTCCCATAAACCTTTCAAACTGCATAAGTGTGTAGCTTCTATCTTTCTCATCCGCCGAGGCAAAGTGGGTGAATAACCCTTCAATAATAATTCTCGGGAGCTTGCTTATTTCAACTACGTTTTTTATAGCACTGTATCCCGGCATAAAGCCTACCCTGGTCATACCGGTATCTATTTTTA
>JAEZNF010000421.1 GCA_023441845.1 Bacillota bacterium
GAACGTATACAGCTTATTTTGCTCAAACTCCCTTGCGGGTGTTATAATAAAAGTGTTTGAATCTTCTTTGGTTATTAAAGGTATGGGCTCACCGTCAATTGACAAAATCTTTTCAAGCTCTTTCAAACTTATTTTTTTAATGGAGTCAAGTGTAAATTTACTTCCGGGACTAACCCCTGTTGAATCGTATTTTTGTGGTGTAAGCGAATAGCCTCCCCTGTAGTCGCCTGCGCTTACATCATGTCCCGGAAGAAAATTAACCGTGGCTATAGCTGCAATAAAAACAGTAATTATACATGCCGCCAACGCAGCAAGCCTCTTATTCGAAAACCATTTGGAAAGCTTACTGCTTTTTACAACTGTAAGTTTACTTAGTTCATCCGGAACATCCATGCTTTCATATGCATCCCGGATGCCTGCAATTGATTCCTTCAGGTTTTCATACTCTCTTTTGCATTCAGCACAGCCGTCAATGTGCGCTTCAATTTGCATTCCTATCTCGTCACTGAGTTCTCCAAATATATATTCCTCAAATAATTCCCTGATTTCTTTACAATTCATAATGATACCTCCTCCTTTAAAAACTGCTGCCTGAGAATTAAATGCGCCCTGTTAAGCCTTGACTTCACCGTACCTAAAGGTATTTCCAGAGCCTCCGATATCTCTTCAAGCTTCAAATCATGATTGTACCTTAAGTTTATTACCTCTCTATAAATGCCGTCCATTTTACTTAAGAGATTCACAATCTCAACCGATTCGAAATTGTTATACTCTCCGCTGTCGCTAATACCCATTGAGTCTTTTTCCATTGGGATTATTTTCTTTTTATAGCGCTGTATATTATGGCACTCATTTATAAGTATACGGATTATCCATGATTTAAAAAATCGGTTCTGCTTAAGACTTTTTATGTTCTGAAAAGCTTTTATAAGCGTTTCCTGAACAGCGTCCAGAGCATCGTGTTCATTTCTAAGCTGCATTAACGCTGTCCTGTACATTTGAGGCTTCATACCCTCTGCCATTACCATAAAAGCTTTACTATTACCCTTCTTAGCTTTCTCAATAAGCTGTTCGTCCAAATCCATGCCACCACCTTTTTATTTGAACCGCGGTATTGTGTTTTCACAAATATTAGACTTATAAAAAATCAAAAAGGTTCGGTAATTATAAAATAATTTTATGCTCTTCCAGTACTTTACAAATAAAGATTGGTTAAATTTTCTTTTCTATATATTGACCGGTTGCTGCATCTCTATTATAATATTTGTAAACCACATATCAATTTTTGGTTAACAATCATCAGGAGGAATTATGCAACACAATAAAATCAAAAAAATGATTCTAGTTTCGCTATTTGCAGCATTAACCGCCGTGGGCGCATATATAAAAATTCCAGGCCCCCCGGTTCCGTTTACACTGCAGATATTTTTCGTATTGTTGTCAGGATTACTTCTGGGCTCAAAAGCAGGGTTTGCCTCACAGGCCTTATATATTCTTATAGGGCTTATAGGAATTCCGGTGTTTGCCGATGGCGGCGGATTCAGTTACGTTTTAAACTACAAGTTCGGCTATCTATTGGGTTTTGCGGCAGCAGCATTCATTATAGGACTGATCAACGAGAAGCTATTTACCGGAAAGAATTATCTAATAAAGTATATGGCTGCTTCATTTGCCGGACTGCTTACATGCTATGCCATAGGAATAGGTTATATGTATCTTATTCTCAAATACGTAAACTCTTCATCACCTCAAATTTCGGCACTTATAACAAAAGGGTTTATTATTTTCCTCCCCTGGGATATGTTAAAGATTATCTCAGCATCCTGGCTGGCTAAAGAAGTTTCAAAGCGCCTTTATATATCCGAAATAAGCTATATGAATGAATGATTAGGATATAGCTTTCCGCTAAATCTTTTTCTACTTAAATTACGGAGGCCTTGAGTGCTGAAAAAAACTGAAGTGATATCAGCAATAATAAGTTAACATTTTTTGTTTTCACTATCCTTACAATGTGGCATCTTAGAATAGAATATATGACTGTATTTTCAATTCAAAAAAGGATTTTTCATATGTATGTCGAAATTACTATTGATACTCATTTCTTTAATTTATATGCCATATATTATTTTTCGTAAGATTTGACAGTATTTCCCGCTTATAAGAATCAGCGCAAATTTCAGCATTCTTACGAGTATAAAAAAAGGATGATTTCTTTTGAGCATAAAGAGCTATACAAATTTAAGAAAGAATTTATTAATATTTTTAACATTGACATTGCTTGCTTTATTAGGGAAAGTATTATGCATTAACCTTATTTTTGAATTTAAGCTTGTGGCAAGCAGTATCTTCCTACTACTTGCTCTTAGATTATGTGGCCTTCCAAAGGCAGTAATATCAGCTTTTATTATAAATGCAATTGATTTCGCATTTATAAATCATGGGATAGCGCCATTGTTAAGCTTTGCAGAAATCTGCTTTGTTGGTGTTATCTATAACAAAATGCATAAAAATATGGTTCTTATTGATGCTTTATATTGGTTAACGTTTGGAAGCGCTATAATTCTTTTTTCTTTTTACTTTAACACGGGCAATATCGGAATTGAAAGCTTTTCATACATATTTATTCACTTTTTAATCGGCTTGTTCATTGCAATGCTTGCTGAAGTAATATTTACATACATTCCAATAGAGAGACTATACAACCTTAAAGGCAACTACAGAAGACCTCCAACAATTATCACTTTCCTGATACATCTTTCTATTGCTGCAATATTAGGACCATTCCTTATTTATTTTACTATTAGCTGCTGGAACTTTGAAAAAAGCATGAACAGTGATTCGTTTTCAGACATAAATAACTCTCAGAAATCAGTTGATACGCTTATTTCTATCAAATGGAGCGATGAATACATAAGGGCTCTGAAATTAAAATCGGTACTTCATATAGAGTATATCAAAGAGATTTTTGATAATGCTTCCAAAAATTCCAATATACGAATAGGATTACTTGATAGTGATTACAACCTTCTTGTATCAAATAATATGTCGGATAATATCAAACAACTTAACTGGCATGACACCAATAATACTACTGCTGTATTTAATAATTTTTACATATGGAATCCCAAAAGTAATAACATACTTTTACCTTGCAGTCAGTGGAACAATGCTTTATTTATAAAGGAAACTGATTTTTATGGTATGAAGATGGTATTTCAACTTCCTTTCAAGCAGTACAGGGAAGAAATATTCCATAAATTCATGGATCAGGCAAGGATATTAGCGCTATTTTCTATTTTAACAATAGTTTTTATATTTATTATTAACAAAGTGGTTCTTCGTTTCCTAGCAAGATTATTGACAATCAGTACCGGCCTTCCGGAAAAGTTAAGGCTTCACGAGGGTGTTTTATGGCCTGAAAGCAATATCCTTGAACTGCATGATTTAACATCCAATTTTAAAGTAATGTCTGAAGATTTAAAAAAACTTATTTCTGAATATACGAATATGTACGAAAAACTTGAGCATAAAACATCAATGCTTTTGGAATCCGAACAAAAGTTACAGCATCTGGCTTATTTTGATACACTTACAGGCCTGCCCAACAGATATTATCTCACCAGCTACCTTAAAGATTTACTGGAAAACTCAATTAAGGAAAGCAGTGAAAACTCCATAGCTGTTATGCTGCTGGATCTCGACAGGTTTAAACAGGTTAACGATACCCTTGGACATTTAGCTGGAGATCTACTTTTAAAAATTATTTCAGACAGATTAAACAATGTTTTGGAAGGGCTTAAGGCTAATGCAGAGTATTTTATCGCCAGACATGGCGGTGACGAATTCGTTATAGTATTAAACAAAATCAACAATAACCAACCCCAGAAAATTGCTCAATCCATTATCGATTCCATAAAAAAACCTGTTACCATTGAAGGCCATGAGGTGTTTATAGGAGTCAGCATAGGCATAAGCATATTCCCTTCCGACGGAAACAATATGGTGGAAATCGTTAAGAACGCTGACGTATCAATGTATGCTGCAAAAGAATCCGGTGGGAACAACTACCAACTTTACCAAACGGTTAACAGTATCAGAATGCCCCAGAAAATGCGTCTTGAAAGCGACCTGTACAGGGCGCTGGAACGCAAGGAGTTTATTTTATACTACCAGCCTCAGATAGATTCAGCTACAGGTACCATAATAGGTGCAGAAGCACTTATAAGATGGATGCACCACGAAAACGGTTTGGTTATGCCGGATCATTTTATACCCCTTGCAGAAGAAAACGGACTTATAGTTCCTATCGGCAAGTGGGTTTTACATCAAGCCTGTTCCCAGGTAAAGGCATGGCAGGATGCAGGATTTCCAAAATACCGCGTCTCGGTAAACTGCTCTCCGCTGCAGTTCGAGCAGAATGATATGGCCAATCTGGTAAAAAACATACTTACAGAAACAAAATTGGCCCCTGAATACCTCGAACTTGAAATAACCGAAAGCTTAATTATAAAAAATACCGAACATGTTATAAACCAACTGGTAAAAATTAGAGACTTAGGAGTACGCTTAGCTATAGATGACTTCGGAAAAGGTTACTCTTCCCTTTCCGTTCTTAAAGGATTGCCTGTTTCAAGCCTTAAAATAGACAGATCATTTATAAAAGGCCTTCCCTATGACCAGCATAATCTTGCAGTTGTAAAGGCTGTGATACAAATGGCTCACAGTTTCGATCTCAAGGTTGTAGCCGAAGGAGTTGAAACGCAGGACATTGTCGACTGCTTAAAGACCTTATATTGTAATGAATTCCAGGGATATTTTTATGGAAAGCCAATGGAAGTATTTACATTTTTAGACACTCTGACAAAATACAATACACCGGAAGTAAATTCTCAAAATACCATGTCAGACATAGAATCCGGGAGTATTGATGAGTTACTGAGTGCGGAGGATTTTCATAAATTAAACATTTAAGTAGCACTTTACAGGCAGTTTTTATATGGTTTATAGCTTAATCAAAGTCAATTTGGATAGAGACAAAAAACATATAGATATTCTGCTTTGATAAACAGCAACGCTCTATTAGGTTTAACGGAGGATTATACAT
>JAEZNF010000493.1 GCA_023441845.1 Bacillota bacterium
CCATACAACTTCTTCTCTCCAGTCTCCAAACAGGTCTGCCTGCAAGCATGGTGTTGATTTCGTACCATTATTGGACGCACATCCTGAAGCTGTAAGAACAGTTCCTTTCCCAACCTTGCTTATGGTAATATCGTCAAGCAGTTCACGCAATTCATCACCATCCCACCAGATTGAAAAGTTTGTATAACCGGGATTGGAGCCAACATTCTCACCCTTGGCGCTGTATAGAGGTGAGCCGGATGCCCACATTTCTTCTCCCGGAGTAGCCGCGCTAACATCGGCTGCACATGCTCTTCCGCAATCCTTTGAATATGTATACCTGAAAATCTGTGCCCCTGTTCTTGCATCCAGTAAGACCGCACCTTTTGAACCTTCAAGAGCAGACCATACCTCAAGCCCCGGTCTGTTCGGATCAAGATCGCCAAAATGCATGGCATCACCATGACCTAAGCCTGTTACCCACAAACCCTTGCCGTTGTGATCGATTGCACTTGTTCCGGAAATAATCTCATCAAATCCATCGCCATCTACATCACCAACCGAAATGTTATGATTACCCTGTCCTGCATAAGCAGAATTGCCGCTGTCATTGCTGTCAAACGTCCATCTCCTGGTAAGCTTGCCATCTTTAAAATCCCAGGCTACAAAAACCAATCTTGTATAATAACCACGGCCCATAACAAGACTTGGATGCTGTCCGTCAAGATATGCTACGCAAGCCCTGAAACGGTCAACCCTATTTCCGTAACCATCGCCCCAACTTGAAACTGTTCCTCTTGCAGGAAGATAATCAACAGTGGAAATAGCTGCGCCGGTTTGTCCGTTGAAAACGGTTAGGTATTCAGGACCTGTTAGGATATACCCGTCTGAATTAACGTAATTGGCACTTGCATTACCAATAACCTTGCCCTTACCATCTGTTGTCCCATCTGCTGTTTTACAGGCAACTTCTGCCTTACCGCACCCATCCAGATCATAAACCATGAATTGGGTGTAATGAGCTCCTCCACGGATATTTTTACCGAGATTAATTGACCACAAGCGAGTACCGTTCAACTTGTAGGCCTGAAGATATACAGGATCCGTTACGCCTGCATTTGCATTATCCTGCGTGGCACCTTCCCACTTTATAACAATTTCATATTCTCCATCTCCGTCAAGGTCACCACAACTGCAATCGTTGACACTGTAATTGCTGCTCGGCGGAGTTATGGGCACTGTAAGATAATTCTGCCCCAAAACGGCGGCTGCTTCAGATGCCGCCTGTTCCTGTCCGTCCAATACCGGACAAACTGTATAACTGGCTCCTGTACTTCCACCTGCATCCAGATAATTGGTACCGTTAGTTAAGGGTGACGAATTTAATTTTGTACCATTTCGATATACATTGAAAGCTATGCTATCCGGATCAGTTCCAAACAACCTCCAGCTTACAAATACACCATTACTTACCTTTACCGCAACTACACCCCTTCCCAGTCTCTCCATCTGACGAGAAGTTGCTGCAGTAACTGACTGGTATGGTACAATGTACAATCCAACCTGCACCACAACCATTAGCAGAAGAAAAATCTTCTTGAATCTTTTTGTGTATTCTCTCATAAACATATCAACCTCCCATATATATTTAACTATACATTAAACATAAAAACATACTTACATCTAAAGTGTCATTAGTTTTACATTCGATCAAGTAATACATTGGAAACAACGTCTAAAGTGAAGATTCCAACATAAGTTGGTTTTCCAATATCCTCATCTTGCAACCTCCATATAATCAAGATTGGGGCCTCCATTAGCGGTTACGGATGTACTACGAATTATATTGCTTCCTTCTTTCAGGCTAACTTTGGTACCTGTGGTTTGCCATGTAGTCCATGTTCCTGTTGAATTAAAATCGAAGCTTGCAAAAGCAACGCTGCCATTTACACTGATTTCCATTGGTCTGTTAGTTGTTGTTCCGTTTGCAAACCTAAAATTCAAAGAATATTCTCCTGCTGAAGGAACAGTTATGTTCCATTCAACATAGCTTCCTGTTTCATTATTTAAATTTACGTAAGAATTTCCTGTGTAACCTGCATTTATCGTTTCCTCAATACCCTGATAGATTGTTGCAAGTTCAGCCTGATAAATAACACTCTGCGGGGTTGCAATTGGTGGAGTTACACTTGGCCGTGTTACAACAGTGTTGAATTTTCGTGCCAACAGCATCACATCAGTCATATTGATTGCACCGTCATTGTTCAAATCACATTTTCTGCTGTTATCGGTTGTAACGGTGTTAAAATAGGCGGCAATCAGCATAACATCATTCATGTTTATGGCACCATCCCTGTTTATATCTTCAGGAACTGAATAAGATGTGCTTGTTGGCGTATTTGTTGGTGTTGGCGTTGGGGTAGCTGTTGGCTTTACTGTATTTGTGGGGGAACCTGGCAGTTTCAGGTTCTCATACACAATCCTTGCAAGTTGTGCAGCTCCCTGACGGTTAGGATGAAGTGTATCCCCTGTCATATACAAAGCAAGGGTTGCAGTTGGTCCGATAGAAGTGAAATAAGCTGAGCTCAACACATTCAGGTCAATCAACTGCACACTCTCTTCTTTTGCCAGTGCAACCGTTGAATTTCTGTACCATCTGTTAACAGCTGTATGTACATTTGCAGAATTAAAGTCTGTGGCTCTTCCTTGAGGTGCAGACAGAACCATTGTAGCACCTTTTGCTTTTGTCTTTACCACCATCTCCCGCATAATTTCCTTAAACTGCGCTTCGGTGGTATTATTCTTTTCAGCCGTATCATTTATACCAAACTGTAATATAAAGACATCACCAGGCTTGATATATTTAAGAATCATTTCGAACTGTCCGTCATCCTTGAAGCCTCTTGCACATTGTCCGCTGGTTGCCATATTTCTGACCAGATAGCCTGTGGAACCGATATGCTTCGGAAACATCTGACCCCAACCGGCCTGTACACTGGTATCTAATGGATAATAATTGCATACCGTCGAGTCTCCTCCAATATAAATTGTCTTGTTTGCATCAGGATTATCCGACAATTTGGTAACCTCAAGAGCACTCAAAGTAAACGCTGTTCCAACTTTTCCTTCAGTAACAAGCAAATTGAGCTGACCGTCAGTAATTGGCACCTGGAAAGAGTCAACAGCATTATTTCCAGTCATGTTCATTATCTGAAAAACACCTTCAGCAGCCACACTTGCTCTTGATGTATCTCCCAGAATCACTTTTACTTCATAAAGACCGTTTGCAAGATCCAGATTAAATGTATTTGTGCTTTTAACACCAAATGTCAGAAACTGTACAGCATCGCTTCCCACACCACTGCCTGATGCTGAAACATTTCTTATATTCTGGGGTGTGTTAAAACCATAGCCTGTCGTTCTGTTATAAGCAGTAGATGCACTTACACCAATATAACCTGACTGCACAGCACCTCCGCCAAAATCGAATTTGTAGCTCGCAGCCGCATTTACCTGCAATTGAACCGTGTTTGGCAATAACATGGCAATTATAAATACGATGGCCATAAGTCCGGATAATTTGTTCTTTGACACTTATAATCCCCCTTTAAATATACTTTTATATCTAATGTTTTTGATATAATCTATTGGGCGTTATCTTTATTATTTGCATATTTCAATATAATCTACATTTGGTCCTCCATTAGCTGTAACAGCTGTAGCTCTTACAGTGTTTTTCCCTTTATTCAGGTTAACTTTAAAAGTTGTACTTGTCCATGTAGTCCATGTTCCTGTTGGATTAAAATCAATGCTTGCGAATACACTAATTCCGTTTATTTTAAATTCCATCGGTCTGTTAACGGTGGTTCCGTTTGAATACATTAAATTGAGTGTATATGTTCCTGCCGATGGGACTGTAACATCCCATTCCACATAGCTTCCTGTCTCATTATTATAATTTACATACCCGCTTCCTGTGTAGCCTGCATTGATTGATTCCTGTACACCCTGATAAATTGTTGCATACTCAGCCTGATATATTACATTTGGAGGAGTTACAACAGTATTGAATTTTTTTGCAACAATCATCACATCAGTCATATTGACTGCACCGTCATTATTTAAATCACATTTTCTACTGTTATTGGTTGTAATGGTGTTAAAATAGGCAGCAATCAGCATAACATCGGTCATGTTTACGGCACCATCTCCGTTTATATCTTCCGGTATGGAATAGGGTGTATTGGTCGGCGTTATGGTTTGAATACCGGTTGTCGGTTTTGGGGTAGGCGTACTTGCTTGTCCTGAAGTAGTGGGAGTAGGTTTTGGAGTTATAACTACAGGTTTTGTTGAAGACACATTTATGACAAATTGGGATATTTGCAGATTAAGAGCCTTTACCCCTTCTGCAACAATCCTGGCTATCTCAGTAGCACCAGCCTCTGTGAAATGAGTATAATCCGTTCCGTTTGATGATACAAGATATAATTTGTAGACCTGATTATACGTTAAGGTGTTGTAGTAATTTATAGAATTGGTCATCAAATCGATGCATGCAACATTTTTTTCCACAGCAACTTCCTTCATTGAAGTGCAATAGGCCGGGAAATCATTTTTATAAACACCATTTGAATAGTTTAGCCTTGCCACAGGAGTAATCAATACCGGAATGGCATTTTTTGAACGTGCCTTATCAATATACTGCCTGAGATATTGCTTGTACTCGGTAGTTGGCTCGGTATAACGTTCAGGTTTGCTTATAGTGGCATCATTGTGACCGAATTGTATAAAAAGATAGTCGCCAGGTTTTATTACATTAATGATATCATCAAGACGTCCATCAACAATAAAGCTTTTTGAGCTCCTTCCTCCAATCGACCTGTTTACAAAAAGCACGTCTGTAGTGAAGTATTTTGATATCATCTGACCCCAGCCTGCCTGTGGTGCATAGCTTGCTGAATAGGTCTGTACCGTTGAATCTCCGCAGAGGTACACCGTCGGCTTCGAATCTGCAGCAAAAACTTGTGTAGTACCTCCGGTCACAATGCCAACAGTCATTGTAATTAAAAGGGCAACCAGGATATTAACTTTTTTTCTCATAATACGTTCTCCCTTAAATAAATTAAAATGTATAGTTACTGACAAAAAGTTTAAACCTTAAACCGGCCAACTGCGAAATGGTTCGTTATATACACATATAGCAGTAGGTTAAACTCACTAATCACTTTTTTATCAATATAGTTCTAAATTTACATTATTTATCTCTCTATTTAATATAACTCCAAAAAAGCTTATTAAAAAACAAACTTCTAAGAAATTAATCCTTATAAACTCTACAGTGTAGACCCGTTAAGATTGTCTTCTCGTCATCAATATATATTCGTTTCCTAAGTTTTATTTAAGTTCTTTAAAAAACACTTTTATATAAAAATATTATCATAATGAAGAGTAATTTTCAAAAAACTTCATTATGATAATATTTTGTGTAAACTTCGAAGACATATATAGCTTGGAACTCGATTGCTTTTTTGCCCTACTCTATTAATAATACTCAATTTTCCGGATAATCTTTGGATGTCCTTTTAAAGTGTTTTGCTACAATCATGACGTCTGCCATATTGACAGCATTATCTCTGTTTGGATCACAGGAGACAAGGTATTTGCTGTGTGTAGATGTAGTATTAAAGGCTTGTGCAATCTTCACAATATCTGTCATATTGATAGCATCGTCCAAGTTGAGATCTCCTGCCCAAAGTTTAATGGGGTGTTCCTGAGTGGAGACCACCGAGCCCGCATACTGTTTTCGTGTGAGATATCCGGATTTGCTGAATTTTAAAACACTTGCATCTGTGGTCATAGGAACATCTTTAATTTCAAAAAATCCTGAGCTGTCTGTTATAGCCGAAAAATTTTTCCCTTCAACTTCTACTTTGAAGCCTTGCTTTACCAAGGAATCCACCTTGGCAGCATATGTATAATCCGGCGCAATGTGTCCTGAAATTATAGGTGTCTGTGATGTAGCTGTTGGGGTAGGCCTTATGGGTGTAGGCGATACTACCGGCTCGTTGGAGCTTCCTTGAACTTTTAATACCACCACGCCATGGGAAGGCACCTTGGCTGTATACCCGGTATCGAACGTGCCGCAATCCTTATGCTCCCAAAGATCACGAACAGTGGCAGAACCATCAGCAAGCTTTATATCTCTCCAATTGACTGTGATATCTGCCGAAGCGCCCCCTTTATTCAAGAGGACAACCGCCTTGGTAGTACCATCTATCCCTAGAGGTTTACACCACACTTCAAGATCTCCCAAAGTATTTACCTTAGTGCCTTGCACTCCTGCGGCATCCTGATCAATAGCAATGACCTCTCTGTTGGTAAGAATGTCTCTGGTGGCAGGAGTCATATTCCTGAGATCATTTCCAGCGATAAGGGGAGCTGCCATTATGCACCACATGCTGAAATGTGCCTTGTATTCCGTATCTGTCATTTTACCATTGCCAACCTCCAGCATATCCGGATCATTCCAATGACCTGGACCTGCATTAGTAACAACATAATAAGCTGTAGAAGCTGATTATACTGGCTTTACTGTAAATAATCGTTCAATTGGCAACTATAATTTTTCAGATATTATATAGCAAAAAAACAATTTTCAAATGTATTATATAAAGAAAACGAACTACATATCTTGATTTATTATGAGGGTCGAAAAATTCCGCAGTTGAGATTTTGCAGGCCGGAGTAAATTTATTTTTAGAGTTCGGTATCTATAGAATATATTAAATCAAACTGAATTTAATATATTCTAAGAGAGTTATGCCATGCGGCCTGAAAACTCGCTATAGAGGGGTAAAATTCATAAAACTCAGTAAAATGCGACAAAAAAAACTATCTATGTTAGAATATATTTAATAATTATTGAATAGAGGGGGATATTTTTTTATGAAACGGTTATTTAGTACTATATTTGTTTTGGGAGTAGTTTTATTTTTATCATTCAATTATTCTGGAATGAGCGCTGCGGCAGTTAACTTGGACATTAATAATGACGGAGCAATTAACATGACCGATGTTATGATTTTAGCCGGTGCGTTTAATTCAAGAAGCGGTGATTCAAGATTTAATGCAGCGTATGACTTAAATGGCGACGGTGCAATAAATATGACTGATGTAATGGCAATTGCCAGTAAATTCAATACAATAGTAATCAAGGCTACTGATACTCCGAAGCCTACACCAACAGCTACGCAGACCCCAACACAAAAAATAGTGCCGACATTTACACCTACACCAAGCATAAAGGTTACAGTCAAGGTTATGCCCTTAGGTGATTCGATTACTGATGGAATTACTGCGGCGGGTGCATACAGGACAAAACTGTGGAAAAACATTACAAACAGTGGACTTTCTGTGGATTTTGTAGGTTCTCTTTCAGGCGGACCTTCCGATCTTGGGGATAAGAATCATGAAGGACATTCCGGTTGGAGAATAGACGAGATCAGTAACAAAATCAATTCCTGGATGGATACCTATAAACCCCAAATCGTACTATTACATATCGGAACAAATGATATTTCACAAAAATACGATTTGAACAATGCTCCGGCCAGGTTAGGTGATTTGGTTGACAAGATCTGTGCCAAATTACCCTCAGGAGGAAAGCTTTATGTTGCAAAAATAATCCCAATAAGTTATGCCGATGCGACATCATATAATAATCAAATTACAAGTATTGTCCAAAACAAGAAAAACCAAGGAAAACCTGTATTTATGGTGGATATGTACAGTGCACTTACATTATCCGACTTAGCTGATGGTGTTCATCCAAATGCAAATGGATATGGAAAGATGGCCGATGTTTGGTTTAATGCAATTAAAGGCGATTTGAACTAATTATCTGACAGTACTTACGCAAAGCTAATTGATTATGATTGTTCTGAACTTGTATAATATGCAAGAACACTGATGCAATAAATACCAGGAAAAAGCAGCCATCAAGCAATGCCTGAACTTTCTCAAAGTTCAGGCATTGTTGATATTCATCAAAAATCATCTCTCTTTGGTTTTTAACTTTTGGTTTCTTATCTTTCTACTTTCTTAATTTATTAATATTTTGGAATGGTGTAAAAATAATTGTAAACATAATTTTAAAAATGTAGACATTTTAGATTTTTTTGTGTAATATTAACACTGTAAAATTTTGTGCAATGTTAAAATTGCACATCTTGTAGACTTATTTTTAAAGCTATGCATACCCTGAGAATTCTGTTCAAAGTATAAAGGCTGTACAACTATTGAAAAAATCAGGATATTCCCGGTGATTACTTTGAATAAAGTCCAAATATCGGGTATCCCCTATGTTGTTTGCTATTATAGCACCTTAATTTCAGTATGCCTGAAACAGGGGCTACCAAATTATTCAGCAGCCTTTCTAAAAGATGCAGAACGCTGTGCGTTTTGTGCCTATACATTAACAATACAAAAAGGAGGGATTGGAATGCATTCACGAGAACCACCATCTAAAAGCCTTTGTCCGCAAAACTGATTTTATTTAACTGATAGAAATCAATATGTTTCAGCAGCCAAATTTATTCTGCTACAGTTGAAGATTACTATAATTCAAAAATAAAGGAGAGCGTATAAATATGAGATTTAAAAAATCGTTGGTAAAAGTTCTAACTATAGTTTTTTTACTTTCGGCAGTGTTATTTCAAGGACAAATTTCCTTTGCAATCAAAGCAACAGACGATTCAATTGGCGCTGGCGGTATTAACA
>JAEZNF010000510.1 GCA_023441845.1 Bacillota bacterium
CTTTTGCACGCAGGATATTTTCCGCTTTTAAAAAGTTGTTTGATGTCCAGCCTGAGATAAGTATAAGGAAAAGTGATAAGTTTAAAAAACATATTTCTTACATTTTGGTTATAACTTCTTCTATGAAGGCTGTAGATATACTGGTAAAACTGGGTATAATCGGGTTTTATAATGGAAAGCCTATAGAAGAGGCTTTGTTTGACAAGGAAAAAGGAATTTTGAAGAAAAACTGTTGTAGGCGGTCATTTTTAAGAGGAGCATTCTTATCAGGCGGCTCGGTAAGTGACCCTGAAAAGACATACCATCTGGAGATAACTGCGCGTAGCGAGGATTCCGCAGATCAAATATGTGAATTGGCTTCGAAATTCAAGCTTAACGCCAAGTTTATCGAAAGAAAAGGTAATTTTGTAATGTATATTAAAGAAGGAGAAAATATTGTTGATTTTTTAAATATAATCGGCGCACATTCTGCCTTGCTTGAGTTGGAAAATGTACGGATATTAAAAGGGATGCGTAATGATGTTAACAGATTGGTAAACTGTGAAACGGCAAACCTGGAAAAAACGGTTAAAGCCTCTGTCAGGCAGATTGAAAATATAAAATATATAAGGGATAACATGGGTTTTGACAGTTTGCCGGAAAGCTTGAGTGACATGGCTGAGTTAAGGCTTAAGTATAGCGATGCCAACCTTAAGGAACTTGGTGAAATGCTGAATCCGCCCGTAGGAAAATCCGGAGTAAACCATAGACTTCGCAAACTGGACGCAATTGCTGAAAGTCTTAAGGCTTTGAAGGGGGAATTAAAATGATTGAAAAGAATGTTGAGATAACTAATCCGATTGGACTCCATGCAAGGCCCGCTGCAATTTTTGTGCAAACAGCCGGGAAGTTCGAGTCCAATATCTGGCTTATTAAAGGGGATAAAAAAGTAAATGCAAAGAGCATAATGGGGTTGATGTCGCTTGCAATCTCATACGGGACTGAAGTGACAATCGGAGCTGAGGGAGAAGATGAGGAACTTGCTGTAAACGAGCTTATTGAGCTGGTTGAGTCAGGTTTTGGAGATTTAGCGGAATAATAACTTTTATAATTATAATAAGCGAACGCATAAAGCTTGGCGAATGGGCCAGGCTTTTGTCATTTTATGAAGATAAATTATTTTGCTTTTACAAAAGGTTACAAAATTCACCGAAGGAAAATTGATACATATGAAGAATAATAAGTAAAGCTGAATCAAATAAAGATAGTGAGAGGAGAGGTTTTTTTGCAGATTAAGTTTACTAACAAAGGAAACATACTTGTAGCCAGTATTATAGGAGAACTGGACCATCATACTGCTGAATATATAAGGGATAGGATTGATGGCGAACTTTTAAAGTCTATTAATAAGAACATTATATTTGATTTTTCAAAGGTGAGTTTTATGGACAGCTCCGGAATTGGAGTAATTATAGGACGGTATAAAAATGTACAAAAAATTAAAGGTAAAGCAGCTATAGTGAAGGCAAATGAGCAGATAGAGAAAATTTTTAAGATGTCAGGCGTTTTGAAGCTTATTCCATTATATGATAATATTGATACAGCAATAGAGGCTATGTAAATCTAATAAATGTAAAGGGGAATCTTAATAATGCAGCCGATAAATGAAATGAAATTAGAATTTCTTAGTAAATCCAATAATGAAGCTTTTGCGAGAGTAGTTGTAGCTGCTTTTGCGTCACAGCTTGATCCGACAGTAGAAGAATTGGCAGATATCAAAACTTCCGTATCTGAAGCGGTTACAAATGCTATTATCCATGGATATGAAGGGATGAGGGGCATTGTTAAAGTAAGCTGCAGATTATTTGCCGATTCTATTGAAATAGTTGTTAATGATGAGGGTAAGGGTATCGAAAGCATTGAGCTTGCCATGCAGCCTTTATATACTTCAAAGCCTGAATTGGAGAGGTCCGGTATGGGTTTTACAATAATGTTGGACTTTATGGATGAGGTTGAGGTTTCTTCTGAAGCGGGAAAAGGTACAACAGTTACTATGTTAAAAAGATTTAAATCACTGGGGAAATAAATTTTTTTGCATAATCATGTTATAAAATGGAAATAATTACTATAATGAACACTTTATCTAGAAATTGATGCATAAAATACTAGCGCTCATTTTAAGTTGTGGGCATCTAAATGTATACCGGAATAATACTTACGAAAGGTACAGGAGAACATATGAATGAAGTTCTAGAGGATAGTGCACTAAGCCTTATAAAAAAAGCTAAAGCCGGAGATAAGCAAGCCCAGTCCGTTTTGGTTGAGAAGAATGTAGGGCTGGTTTGGAGCATAATAAAAAGGTTTCAAAATAGAGGCTATGATACTGAGGATCTGTTTCAAATTGGGTGCATAGGACTTATTAAGTCAATAAATAAGTTTGATGAATCCTTTGATGTTAAATTTTCCACCTATGCCGTACCTATGATAATCGGGGAAATTAAGCGCTTTATAAGGGATGATGGAATTATAAAGGTCAGCAGGTCATTAAAAGAAATGGCCAATAAAGCAAGGATAACCAAGGAGATCCTTTCCAAGGAACTTGGAAGAGAACCGACCATAAACGAGATGGCATTACATTTAAATATATCAAACGAAGAACTGGTAATGGCACTTGAAGCCGGGATGTCTCCCGAATCATTATACAGTACGGTTTGTGAAGGTGATAACTCTCCTATATTGCTGATAGACAGGATTGACAGTGAGAGTGCAAACAATGAAATAGACCTGTTGGATAAAATTGCACTAAGACAGGTGTTGAATACTCTTAAGCCAAGGGACAGGCAGATAATAGTACTTCGATATTTCAAGCAAAAAACCCAGATGCAGATTGCTAACCTGCTTGGAATTTCGCAGGTGCAGGTTTCGAGAATAGAAAAAAGGATATTGGAAGATATCAGGCAAAAAATAAAATCAAACTAAGAGTGGGGAACCGAGGGGTGATCCCCACTTTTTTTTATAAATAAATGCAAAAAAATTTTTTACATAAAAAATGATATTTCTTAAATACTAATAATATTGAATTTTAAATAAACTATATCGATATATGGGAGAGTTTTATGCTTGCGGTTATTCAAAAGTACAGGGCAATATTAATAATACTGTTTTTTCTGATGTTAGCGGTTTTTTTAAGCTGGTTTATACTTAAACCTGACGTTGATAAGATTCCTTCAAGGGGAATTTTTGTCAGTATATAGGTTAATCATAGTACATTAAAATTTGTGTATGGATAACGATATAGGAGGAAAAATGCAAAAGAGTATTACAAAGAAAGAATATCAGGACTATGTAAATAGCAAGTCACCTAAATCAAAGCTTGCAAGAAATATACTAAGAGCCTTTGCTGTCGGAGGATTAATTTGTGTTGTGGGACAGTTCTTTGTCAATTTGTTTACTTCCACAGGACTTGGCAAGGATGAAGCATCCAGTCTTACAACTTTAACAATGATTTTTATCGGTGCTTTTCTTACAGGTATAAACATATATGACGAAATTGGAAAATTTGCAGGTGCAGGCTCCACAATTCCGATAACGGGTTTTGCCAATTCCATAGTCTCGCCTGCTATGGAATTTAAAAGCGAAGGCTATATAATGGGTGTCGGAGCAAAGATGTTTTTAATTGCAGGACCTGTCCTTGTCTATGGCATATCGGCTTCGGTTGTTATTGGAATTTTTCGCTATATCATTAAATTTTGATGATAGGGAATACTGTTTCCCGATAATAAATTAATTAAATCATAGGTGAGAAAATGGCAAATAAACGTAACGGAAAACAAACGGTAATGATTGAAAATCCTGTAAGCATTGTCTCTACAGCATGTATAGTAGGCCCGAAGGAAGGGCAAGGTCCCTTAAAACATTATTATGATGAAATTATTGATGATGAAATGTGGGGGGAAAAAAGCTGGGAAAGAGCTGAGAGCAAGCTAATGCGGGAAACTATGGCAAAAGTTATCAACAAAGCCGGCAAGGCTCCAATGGACATAGACTATATTGTTGCAGGAGACCTTTTAAATCAATGTATGGCTTCAAATTTCGGTATGCGTGAATCAGGCATTCCTTTTTTGGGGGTTTACGGGGCTTGTTCTACTATGGCTCAGTCGTTAAGTGTAGGAACCATGCTTATTGACGGAGGATACGCAGATAATATTTTATGCTTGACGTCAAGCCACTTTTGTTCCGCTGAAAAGCAGTTCAGGTACCCTCTGGAGCTTGGCGTTCAAAGAACGCCAACAGCACAGTGGACAGTAACGGGCTCAGGAGGGGTGTTGATTTCAAGCCAGGGAACCGGACCCTTTATAACACAGGTGACAACCGGGAAAATCATTGATATGGGCATAAAAGATG
>JAEZNF010000575.1 GCA_023441845.1 Bacillota bacterium
AAGTTTTACCACTACCAGCAGCTGCAACCACAAGTGCTTTGTTAGTGCCAATTGCACGGTATCTGTTCAGCTCTTTTAAGGCACGACGCTGCATAAAATTTGGTTTTATATTGCTTCTCGTGAAATCATAATCCATATCCCAACGCTCGATGGCGAAATTCAGTTTATTGGAGTATAAATTGATTATGTCATTGTTTAGTAAATGAGTATGATCCCACTTGTCTTCAAACTCCGCCATAGCTTGGCAATATACTTGGGAATTAAGGCTTTCATGTACAACAATATCCCACTCGATGTTTTTTAGCAGTGCATATCTTGTAATATTTGATGAGCCAACAATAAGTTCACAGTAGTCATTAAATTCAAAAAGATATCCCTTGGAATGGTATCCTAGCACTGAATAATGATCGTCATGGAAACATTCGTAGTCAAGGTGGCATTCGAAATTATCGTGTTTTCTCATCAAGGCAAAGAAACTTTTCAGTGACTCAATGTCGGTGAAATTCTGATATGTCGATGTAATAATTCTTCCTTTACAACCTCGATCAACTGCTGCCTCAATATCTTTCAATAGAAGTACAAGGCCAGCTTTTTTAATAAAGCTGACAGAGAAGCTAAAGGATTTGCAATGACGCAGATTGTCCTTTATCTTTTCAAGAAATGTTGTCTCAGTATAGTTTGTTATGAATTGATTTGTCATATTTTCTCTCGGTTACTAAATATAGTTTTTAATCGTCCTATAAATGGTAATGCCTTGCCAAACGATACTATAAATCGATCAATACCATTACAGATTTCTCAGCAATAAGTATTAACCTATGATAATAAAGTTACAACAATGTATATACTAAATTCAACATCATGTAAAATAATCCTTCAAAACTAAATAAATAACTAATATCTCTTTTACTTGAGCCCCTTGTTTAGCATATTTGAACCATTAAACAAACCATATATTAATATGAGTGATACAAGATACCCTCTCGAAGGGTGTAAAATTTGTAAAGCGGCACTAATACTAATGGGGTTTGTTATAATACAGGTTAACATAACATGATAAATCAGTTAAGCCACTAAACAAATGTTCGAATACTATGTTGATTTTTGATCTTATTTCAAATATAATATTCTTACATAGAATTACAATAAACAGCGACACAATTTGCTTAGAAAATGACAACAGGAGGGAGGCGAGAATATTTAAGGAGGACGAATATATGTCTATAGAATGGAGTTTTGATCTTAATGTAGAACTGAAAAATCTTCTACTAGGCTTGGTAGAAGGGAAGGCACTTAACCTAAATGAAATTGCACGTGAACTTAGCCTGAATATTAGAGATTATAAAGATAGACAATTTCTGTCACAAAAAATCAAGACTATAAAAAGAAATGAAAAAGAATTAGCAAAATTAGCTTATTTGAGAAGAAGATATACAATAGTTGAGTTTTCAGAAGATATGGAATGCTTAAGTCTTCATAATGAAAACACTGGTAAAACTTATTTGAGAAAAGCAAGGTATTGGCATGATAATTCAATAGGAGCAAAAAAGAAGGGAAATGGATATGAAGGGCAGATTACAATTGAATCATATAAGGAAGGGCAGCAAGCATGAATTTAATAGAAGTTCCACTTGAGCTTATAGATGAAGATAAGTATCAGCCAAGAAGTATCTATAATGAGGAGTCCATTGATGAACTTGTGCAGAGCATTAAAGAAATTGGGCTTCAAAGTCCAATAAAAGTTCAGTTATTAGAAAATGGACGTTATAGAATAATCTTTGGGCACAGACGATTTAAAGCCTGTAAAATATTAGGCAAATCATTTATTAATGCAATACTTGCAGACGACATAAGCGAGCAAGATATTTTTTTTCAACAGCTTGCAGAAAATATTCAAAGAGAAGGTTTTACGCCTATAGAAGAAGCACAAGCATATCGAAAGGCTTTGGATAACGAAAATTGGAAAATATCTGTCAAGTATCTCGCAAGCACTTTAGGCAAGACCGAGAGGTATATATCTAACAAATTATCCCTATTAAATTTTGGTAGTACTGTAAAAATGTTAATTCATAAAGGTAATGATATCAAAAAAGATGGATTGACAGAACAACAGGCATTGCAAGTTAAAGATATACCCATTGAATATCGAGATCAAGTTGCGATAAAAATTGCAAAAGAAGGAATTCCAGTAAATGATGCAAAAAAAATCTCTATTCTATTCTCATCAAAAGATATTAAACCTAAAAATAAAGAATCCTTCTTAAAGTACAATCATACTAGACTTCTAAATACATATGAAGAATATTGTTCAAGCATAAAAAAGAAAAATGAAAAAATTACAGAGAAACTTCAAAAGCCTCATATAGTATCGGATAATACTATTAGTACGAATGAAATATTTCAAGATGAGAACTTACCAATATTAGAGAAAGTAAGATTTTTATTGAATAGAATTCCATCTGCTTATCCTATACCAGATGATGTAATTGGATCCTATAAAGTAATGAAAATAGATGAAAGGGAAGATTTTATTTATAGTATTGATTGCTTGATTGAAAGTCTAAAAAAACACTTATCTCAATGGCAGAGTATTAAGGATACAATACAAAATGACAGTATACAGCGTATTAAATAATGGTGGTACATACAACAGGGGACTCATATTGGAGTTTACAGGACACTCCCGACACTCTTTTGAAATCAATAATCAATAAATACTATATGGGATTTCGTATCATATCACCACGGATTCGAGATCGGCGTTATCAGTGAGGTATTATAGTCCCTAACGATAGTCATTTCGATACTCCCGAGGACCTGGTCATAGGAACTCAAATTTCTAGTGCATCTTTCCAAATCAGAGCTTTTGAAATATCGTAGAATACATAGGCTTGTAATTGCATTCACAATCCCGCGAGAACTGCATGAATGCCCGAAAATACCATTTACTAATGAAGTCTTCTAAGTTTTGAGTAGCAAAAGAAAATTAAAAACACTATAGTATGGTATCTTGAGCTAGCGACTCTATTGTTTGTATTCTTTCTTCAAATTGGGCTATTCGATATGAGCTCGCTAAACCCATCTGATAAAAGTTTTCTGGCCATATATATGAATTTATATTCTATCCTATTTGTAAATTTATGCGTTTTCCTGCTTACAGGATGTGATAAAAGGGATTCTTTTCGCTTTTCGTGTATTACTTTGCA
>JAEZNF010000561.1 GCA_023441845.1 Bacillota bacterium
GAGGATGCACAGGACAACTCCAATTAATAGACTAGTTGTATGGTTGGATTTTATACCGGGGAATTCAGCGCTTAAAGTAGATTTATCCTTACCGGAAAGTTCAAATTGACCCTCGTCAATAAACTTGTATTTTTCCATTTTAGATACTGAATATATGAATAATCCAACTGCGACCGCAACAAATAAGAATAAAATAATTATCGGGATAGCATTCACGGCATCAGGTGAAATGGAATTATAAATTTGGTTGCCATCAATAAACGTAAATAAAAAGATCATTAGAGATACACCCAGCAATATCAAGCCTACACCTGTTGCTATGATATGTGAAGCTTTTTTATTCATTGCTATGAATTCCCTTGCATCTTCAATTGATATGGAAGGGTATGACTTGCCGCTATCGGCGGTTGTTTTGATATTCATTTCCTTCATAAGCTCGTCAATATTGCCGAACTCGGAAATAACCACACCTACCGCTTCATTTTCCCGCTTTCCCTCGCTTTTTAGTTCGTTATACCTATCTTCCATATTTGAGAGAAGCTCGTTTTTTAAACGTTTTATTTCGTTTGTCTTTGGTAAATTACGAAACATATTTTCCAGATAAGTCTTAATTGTCTCCATTAATATTCATCTCCTTTATAAATTTGTTGATCACATTTTTGGTTAAATCCCATTCCGCACATTTTTCTTTGTAGTAGGTAATTCCAGCAGGAGTTATTTTAAAGTAGGTCCTTCTTTTTCCCTGGGTCTCCCCACCGTAATAAGACTCAATATACCCGTTGTTTTCCAAACGGGTAAAGGCAGAATAAAGAGTTGTTTCCTTCATGATGTATTGTTCTTCCGTTATCACCCGTATGTTTTTTGAAATCTCATACCCATAGGAATCACCTTCTAAAAGGAGGCTAAGAATGATGGTATCGTTATAACCGCGTATTACATCGCTGCTAATCAAATGAATTCCTCCTTTGTAATTACTTTATCAGATGTACTACGACTGACGTAGTACATCTGATGAAGTAATTATAACACGATTACTACGACAGGTAAAGTACTTTTGTAAAAAATTTCAGAATTCTATCCATTTCAAACAAATGGTTTCTAAATTCATTACTTTTGCGTTACCTTTTCGTTACTTCCGGTGAAAATGAACAATTTGATTTGTTTGCCTACGTTTTCAGCAGGTCCGGAAGATTGCTGGCCAAGAAGAAGGTTATACCGGATGAAAATCAGCCCGGTATCACAAAAATAGACTTTGAACTTACATTAAATGATGAAAATGTTCTTATTAAATTGGGTCCTGATGTTGAAAAGACGTCCGACCTAAATAAACATGTACCTTTTGTCGAAGGAACCGTCTTAAAAGAAAGTAAATCGAGCTTAAACTTTGATATAGGAAAACACATCTGGCATCCATGGCTTCGTAAGCCCTATTATGTACACGGCAATTTTGTAAAGATCGAGAATGGCGAAGAACTTGCGATACCGTACGGTGATGTGGATATTTACGACATAGATATCGGCTTTATTTTTAAATTGAATGACGATATCATCGAACGTATCAGAGAAGCACTATTAGATGTCATAACAAATCCTCCGGTGATACATGTTCCTAAAGACGATGAAATTTTTAAGCCCTCCTGGTGGAAAGACGATTACTGCGGAACTCCAATCGGGCCAAGATCTCCTATTGGAGTGAATATGGACATTCGGAAGCTTCTTGATTCTCCTAAGGTAGTGCCAAGTGGAATGCCTCCCACTGCGGTATAACCCATTATGTAAAAAAGGGACCGAATGGCATACCAGGAGGCCATTCAAATGTCGAATTGTCATACCAGGCCAGACACCCGAATAAGTTTGCCGTGTACTCCTTTAATGTCATCAGAAACGCAAGCAATGTAATCAGTATTACCGGCCAGGCAGGAGATATGGGTGCTACCTGTGAGTTTAAAATCTATCCGTTAATAAATAAAGACGAAGGTCATCCGAATTGACCTACTTGCTTGAATGCTGTCCGGATGCGGCATTCAGTATGAACCTTTATGTTTGGAACATGGCTTTTAACGGTTGGGAGAGAGTCGGAAAGGATGCTTCATTCGTAAGGGCGTTTGCACTCATACCTAAATCAGAGTAGTACCTTAATTTGTGATTTAGTTATGTACTTTATGCATGCTGTTATAAGGCGGTAAAAATGAAAGAGCTGTCGCATTAGCGGTTAAATAACCGCCAATGTGCAGCTCTTTTTTACACTGATTTATCTTCAACGGTATCAACCTTATGCGCAGTAACGGAGCTATAAACATTGTTGATGTTATGTACTTCAATCAATTTGTAGGATATAATATAACGGATTTCACATAACAAAAAGTTTGAATAAGGGCCGCAAAGATACTGAAAAAATCTTGCGGTCTTTTGGTTAGAGGCCGTTTTCCGAAGAGAAATCCCTTATAATTACTGTAAACCGTTATATATCGAATTTAAAAGGACTTTCCCCGGGTCCTGACTTAATTCCCAGAGCATTGCAC
>JAEZNF010000642.1 GCA_023441845.1 Bacillota bacterium
ATTTCTGAACCCATGATTGAACCCATGAATACACCATGTTCCCAGCTAAAGCTTTCATGAACCAACGGAATAGTGCTTGGACGACGTCCGCCGACCAATATAGCTGAAATGGGCACACCGTTCGGATCTTCCCATTCAGGAGCAATTACAGGACACTGGCTTGCAGGTGCTGTAAAACGGGCATTTGGATGAGCTGCAGGAGTTTCAGCGCCTGGTGCCCAATCTTTACCCTTCCAGTCAACGAGATGTGATGGAGCATCGTGACCGATACCTTCCCACCAAACATCACCGTCATCAGTCAAACCAACGTTTGTGAATATAGTGTTCTTTTTTATACTATGCATAGCATTTGGATTTGAATCCATGGATGTACCCGGAGCAACACCGAAGAATCCAGCTTCAGGATTTATAGCATATAAGCGACCATCCTTACCGAATTTCATCCATGCTATGTCATCGCCGATAGTTTCAACTTTCCATCCGGGAATAGTCGGAACGAGCATTGCAAGGTTTGTCTTACCGCAAGCACTTGGGAAAGCGCCTGTTACATATTTTACGTTACCCTTTGGATCTGTAAGACGGAGGATAAGCATGTGTTCTGCTAACCAGCCTTCTTCACGAGCTATAGCAGAAGCTATACGAAGTGCGAAACACTTCTTACCCAGAAGAGCATTTCCGCCGTATCCTGAACCGTAGGACCAGATAGTCTTTTCTTCAGGGAAATGGCTGATGTATTTCTTTTCAATTGGCGCACAAGGCCATGATGAGTCTTCTTGACCTTCAGCTAATGGAGCACCTACTGAGTGCAAGCAAGGAACGAATTCTCCGTTGTCACCGAGAGTTTCCAATACTTTGTCTCCTATACGAGTCATAATACGCATGTTAACTACAACGTAAGCGCTGTCTGTAACTTCAACACCAATCTTTGCGATATTTGAACCTATAGGTCCCATTGAGAAAGGAATAACATACATTGTTCTTCCCTTCATGCATCCTTTGTACAATTCCTTCATTGTAGCTTTGAGTTCTGTAGGATCAACCCAGTTGTTTGTAGGACCCGCATCTTCTTGTTTTTTGGAAGCAATGTAAGTTCTGTCCTCAACACGTGCTACGTCAGATGCATCACTGCGGTAGAGATAACATCCGGGACGTTTTTCAGGATTAAGCGGCGTAGCCATTCCTGCATCTACCATTTCTTTAAGCAGACGTGAATTTTCTTCTTCTGAACCATTACACCAGTAAATCTGGTCCGGCTGACACATATCAGCCATTTCTTTTACCCAATCAAGCAATTTTTTATTGTTTGTCATTCAGAAATCTCCTCTCAAAATATTGGTTGCATTTTTTTAAATAATTTACATCAGATTTTGTTTAGTGATATGACTGCTTTCCAGCGATTACACTATGTGATCCTGATAATTTTAAATATCATTCTAACATATTAACATGAAATTTTCAACAATTAGTTATGCAAAAATGCAAATTTATATTTAAATTTAATTTTAAAATCAGCCGGCTGGTTGAGCACACAATATAATAATATAGTATTCCATGGTTCAGGTATTATAAAGCTAAACATAGCATCAAACAAAAGTGTTACAGGAGTAAAAAATAATAAAAAGTTCCAATAAGCATAAATAAAATAATTTATGTAATATATTTTTTTGATTATTTGATTGAAAGCGTAAATTGGTGATAAAGCACTGTCAATAAATTTTGACGGTTAATCTTTTATTATGCCTCATATATATATTATTAGGAAATTTCCAAGAATCAATATCTATAGATGGGGTTATTAGGAATGGATAATAAAAAAAGATTTCAGAGGATGTTTATGATATTCAGCAGTGAAGATTCCGGGTTTGGGGCAGGACAGGAACCTTCCGGGTACTTGAAGATTGAAGTTAAAGATGGAAAGGGGCGGTTATCCCTTTCGGTATCAAATTTAAAGGAAGATTACGGCATAACCGGATATAAGCTTTACGTTATCAAATTCGATAACAGGCAGTGTGTTCCGGTTTGTATTGGAGATTTAACTGTAAATAGGAATAAATCCGAGACGGCATGGGAGTTTGACCCGCAGAATGTGAATTCAAGCCAGCTGCCGATTGATGAATTCAATATCGCAGCAGTTGTTGCGAAAGATTCAAGAAAGCACTCCGACGAATTAGTATGTCCCCTGGTGGCCTATAAAGGTGAAAAAATCAAGTGGAAGGATAAAGCAAAAGGCCTTATAAATCCCGTTAAACCGAATCAGGCCGCAGCAAATAAGAACACTTTAATTAATCAGGATGTTTTTAGCAAATACCAGGGCGATATTACAAGTAAGTACACCGAGCTGGACAAATTTGATAAAATCACTCATAAGATGAATACCGGAGTTCCGGACAGCGGAAAAGCTGATACAGAAAACAAAGTTGATGCAGATAATAAAGTCGATGCAGATAACAAAGCCAATGATATGGGCAGTTTGAAAGAAGAACAAGCTGAAGAATCCGCACCTGGTAAAAGTGAAGAAATAAATCCGGGCGAAGATTATTCAAATATAAACAACGGCAGTATACCGGAGGAAAATAAAGCATATGACCTTTGTGAAAATTGTCCTGCAAAAAATATAAATGATTATACCGATAATAAAGCACCTGACCTGAATAAGTTGAAAGAGGTATTTAGCAGGTATTTTGAGACTTTTGACCCATTCAGAAGCGGCGGAAAGAATTATTCGTGGTGGAGGGTGGACAATCCTACAAGCCTTAATAATATATTATACAGCTTTAATCTGAAAAACCCGCTTTTATTTAATCCAAGAGTGCTGATGGCATATTACAAATACAGGCATCTGGCCGTAGGAATTTTTGATGAAATCACCGGAGACAGAAAATATATTGTTTGCGGGATTCCGGCTGTCTACGGTGTTGACGACAGGGCTTTCGGTGCTGCATGCAAATGGGGTCAGACAGAAGGAAGCAGGGTGAGGTATGGCTCATTTGGATACTGGCTTGTCTACCTGGACGCCAAAACAGGCAGGATTATAAATTAGATTAATATTGCCGCTTGACACAGATGAAATTCGTTGTGTTAAGCGGCGATTATTGTGCATTCCACATAGTTAAGGTAACACATGAGGAGATCTCTTCATACATGCAATTATACAACGCGTGCCTGGGGATACATAGGATGGGCTGACTGCTACTGGAATGACTCTTCAAACCTTTTAAAATCTGAAGAAATATTAAAAAGAGCACTATCAAGGGAAAGTGTAAATGACCTGGCAGATGTCAAGTATTCTTTTACAGTTTTCGATCAATAAATTTTTACACCTGGGATTTAGAACTTCGCATTTGTGCACAATACGGTCTAATATAGCAGTTGTAATTGCAGGAGTTCCAAGGAGTTCACCTCGTTCTTCCGGCCCCTTATTATAGGTTATAATAATTGAGGATTGACCATAGAGCTTGTTACTAAGTTGAAAAAATAAATTTGCCTCATGCTTTTCCATAGCATAAACATCAGGTCATCAATAATAAGTAGATCGCACTCAATAATGCGATTGTATCTGGCCATGGAAGTCCTGTGTTTTAAGTACATATACCAATTTTTAATTTAAATACATCCCATGTTACGGTTCTACAGAAGTAATAGAGAAAAAAGCTGCTGCACTTGGAAAATTTAAATACATCCCATGTTACGGTTCCACCACAATATCGTCACATACAGCTTATGCATATGTCTATTTAAATACATCCCATGTTACGGTTCTACGC
>JAEZNF010000653.1 GCA_023441845.1 Bacillota bacterium
GTCTTAAACTTACAGAAGGAATAACTCTGAATAAAAATGAAGGATTGCCGAGATGGGCGGCAGCAGTTATGATTAATTCGCTTCTTTCCACCAATATAAAAAGTACCGCTTCTGCCGGAGGAGATAAAACTTTTTCAGAAGCTTCCCAATTGTATTCAAGCTATATATATATGGGTGATTCAAGTACATTGGATAATCTTTCAGACAATCAGATCATGACAGACAAAGGAATCTTCTATATCGACAGCAACATAAAAAAAGGCCTTGAGATAGGCAACAAGTATGAATTTTATGTTGAAAACGATAAGGTTATAAAGGTTTTTAATAAGTTGAAAAGCCTTTTTAATGTAACAGTTGAAAGCGCCCTGGATAACAGGATACTTTATAAGGATACAGCAGGTAAGGCAAGCAATATGACTCTCCCTGACAAAACCGTTTACTATTACAACGGAAGCAAACAATCCTATGAAAATATCAAAAACATCCTGCAGTCCAATACCTCAATTATATTTGCATATAATGAAAGCAAGGATGGTTATGACTATTCTGTAATACTGGACCCGGTATACAGTAAACCGCAGAGCGGTTATAATCTGGATATTTCGAAAAGGAAGCTAGGTAATATCACTATTGAAGAAGGAATAAGAATTTTTAGAAACGGAGAGCAGTCAAGCTTATCCGATATTGAAGAAAAGGATGCAATATACAAGGTTACCGACATATGGGGTAAGAACGGCTATTTATTGGTTTCGGGTAATACCATAGAAGGTAATTTCAAGGCTTTTCTTCCGTCAATAACCTCACCTAAGCAAATAAAAATAGGCACTACTACTTACGATATCAGTAAAGACATGGATTTGGGCATGCTCGCAGGCTCATCTGCAGGCTTTAAAGAAGATGATTATGTAGTTGCGGTACTTGGGAACGACGGGAAGGTAGTAAATGTTTTGTACCCGGAGAGTGACGGAACAAATTATGCTTTTGTATTGAATTATTCTATGGCCGGCTCAGATTCCGGAACACTCATGTATTCCGTTAAACTACTCTTTCCCAATAATCAAACTGCCACCCGCAGAGTCGATTTTGACCCGAGCAAATATAAAGGAATGCTCATTACTTATAAAGAACTTGATGATGATAAGATATATATTTATGAGGTCGGCTACACTTATAATACAAGATACACAGTCAATAAGCTTGACGGAAAAATTGATTCCAACTATGTAACAGACAATATTAAGATATTCAATCTGGTTACAAACGATGAAGGAAGTGATGCGCAGGTTAATATCCTAAATTGGTCGGATTTGCCTGACGGAACATATAAAGCGGGCTCCATGCTCTATTGTAATACTACGGGAGATTTTAACGACGTTAATATAGCCGTTACCAGCGACATACTGGACCAGAAGAACAGGCTTGGAGTATTGGTTAAAACCAGTGCAACATCATCCACAATACTTGTTGGAGGGAAAGAATACACGTACCCGGTTTCTTTTAGCGGTTTGCCGATTGGTTCTGTATATGAATACTCAATGAAAAGCAACGGAATAGAAAGCCTGATAAATTCCAACATATCCCCTGCAGCAACTTCTTCTACAATTGATGCTGTAGATACAAAGAGAATAAAAATCGGCAGTAATATTTATCGGTTTAGAAGCGATGTGTCCATATACTTAAAGGATTTCAAGGGAGACATTTCAACTATCAGCGTAAAAGATCTGGATATCTCAAAGACTTTTTCGAAGGTATCGGTTTATATCGATGATAAAGGCATGGTTAGACTTGTTACGGTTAGTGAAATATAGGAATAGCTATATAAGGGACAGAAAAATACATCATAGAAAGGAATGCTACATAATGAAAAAAGGTATAAGCAAGGTTTTGGTTTTGATTCTGGCTGCGGGTATTCTGCTGCTCCCGGCTTGTGGAAAAACAGATACAAGCGGGGACAATGATCAGAGTGTTCAGAATGCCGATAATAATGCTCCTAATGCGCGTAATAATCCTCCCGGCGGTTTTATGGGTGGGAATGCCGATCTTTACGGTGAAGTAAAGGCAATTGACGGTAGCAAACTGACAATTTCCGTTTTGGAAATGCCTCAAATAAAACAGATGACCGACGAAGATCGTCAGAAGATGCGGGAGCGGAGGCCTGGCGGCTCGGGAAATGCAGATAATGTTCCGAATCCTGGTAATGCCCCTGACTCCGGTAATGCCCCCAAGCCGGATGCTTCCGGTAGGCCTGACAGAGAAGGATTTATGGGAGGAGAGAAGAAGTATACCGGTGAAACAGTTGAACTGGATGTGGCTTCAGATACTCCGATAACATCTTTTGGCATGGGCAATATGAGCAATAGGAGTAAAGACGCCAATGGAGGCAGCGGTAACGGCAATAACAATAATAATGACGGTAATGGAAATGGCGGAAACAGGGCCCCGGGTAATTTTGAAGAAAAACAATTGTCTTTATCGGATATAAAGGTTGGTACGGTAATTCAGGTATGGTATAAAGACAATACAGACAAGAAAGAAATAAAGAATATAAGGGTTATGCAGGCGACAGGAGCTTCGAAAGAACAGCAAAACACTTCAAACAGTAAATAAAAAGGCCTAACGGCACATAATCAGCCGGAATTACTATGAATAGTTCCGGTTGATTTTTATTTGCGGACATTTCCCGAATGGAAATCAGGAATTTTTTGAATTAAGGTATGTTGTGTTAAATTTTTATTTGTTTTATACTTAAATTATATAGGTATTAACGCAGAAATAAAAATTAAGTTATAGAAAAACGGGTTTATATTCGGTATTCTACACTTATTCCCTGTAAATGTTTTGTATTCTATGCTATTGGAGAATTGGACCAGGCAACCTTTAGAAGGACTTCATTCTATAATGACTTTTTTATAGTGATTAATATCAAAGTATAATTAACTTTTCTTAAGGGGGGAAAGATTTTAATTAAAGAATTGTTTCGAAAATAGTTTTACGTACGAATTTATTAATAATTTTAGGAGGTGACGGATTTATATGTCGAATAGGTTTTTTATAAAGAGAAGTTTAACTGTGCTTCTTGTTGTTGTTTTTTTGATAAGTACGGTTTTATTTATTCCGGCAACAGTTAATGCCGAACCTGAGTATAATTTTGCGAAAGCACTTCAGCTTTCCCTTTATTTTTATGATGCAAATAAATGTGGACCGGGTATAACAGGCGGACGTCTTGAATGGCGTGGAGATTGTCATGTAGAGGATAATGAAGTACCGTTGATTCCTATGACAGCGGCCTATAGAGGGACCAACATGTCTCAAAGCTTTATTGACAAATACAAGTCTGTACTTGACCCGGATGGAAACGGCACATTGGATTTGAGCGGCGGTATGCACGATGCGGGAGACCACGTTAAGTTCGGACTTCCCCAATCTTATGCGGCATCTACGGTAGGCTGGGGGTACTATGAGTTTCGTGATGCATACATAAAAATCGGTGAAAAAGAGCATGTCGAGGATATATTAAGGTGGTTTAACGATTATTTTCTTAGATCCACATTCAGGGACAAAGACGGTAATGTTATAGCCTTTTGTTATGAGGTAGGAGAAGGGGATATAGACCATGACTGGTGGAATCCGCCCGAACTTCAAAATTCAAAAATGATTAAGGATTTTGAAAGGCCTGCATATTTTGCAACTTCTGAGAAACCTGCAAGTGACCAATGTGCCGGTGCGGCAGCTTCGCTAGCCATAAACTATATGAATTTCAAGGATGAGGACCCGGATTATGCGAAAAAGTGTCTTGATACAGCCATAGCACTGTATGATTTTGCAAGAGAATACAGAGGCCTTGGATATGGGAAGCCATTTTATGATTCATCCTATGATTATGATGAATTGTCCTGGGCTGCGGTTTGGCTCAATATAGCAACAGGAAAACAGGAATATATAGACCACATTGTATCTACCGATGCAAGCGGTAAATATACCGGCTATATGCAGAGAATAATTGTTGATACCGGCAATGAATGGCAGAACATCTGGGTTCACTGCTGGGATACCGTATGGGGCGGAGTGTTTGCAAAGCTTGCACCCATAACAAATACCGAAAGAGACTGGTATATTTTCAGATGGAATCTGGAATATTGGTCCGGAGTTCCCCGTGAAGATCCAAGTGATACAAATACCCTTTCAAAGACGCCTGCAGGCTTCAGTATGCTGAATCCATACGGTTCGGCAAGATACAATACAGCTGCCCAGCTTTGTGCGATGGTGTATAGAAAGTGTACCGGAAACACTGCTTTTACCGATTGGGCAAAGGGTCAAATGGAATACATAATGGGAAATAATCCGATGAAAAGAGCATATATAGTGGGTTATGCACCAGATGGAGCCTCGCATCCGCATCACCGCGCATCGCATGGTTCCAAAACTCTTAACATGGATATTCCGAAAGACCAGGTGCATACTTTATGGGGAGCCTTGGTTGGTGGACCTGATGCGGGAGATGAACACAAAGATGTAACCTCCGATTTTATTTATAATGAAGTCGCGGTTGACTATAATGCTGCTTTTGTAGGGGCTTGTGCAGGTCTTTATACATATTACGGAGAGGGCCAAAAACCAGAGCCGAATTTCCCTCCGAAAGAAACCAGGCCGCTGGAATTCTTTGTGGAAGGTAAAGTCAGTACCAGCCAGGAAAATAATGAAAGATCACAAATAACCCTTCGTATCCATAATGAAAGCGCATATCCTCCTCATTATGAGACACGCTTCAAGGTACGGTATTATTTTAATATCAGCGAGATATTAGATGCAGGGCAGACCATTGATGATATTCATATGGAAGTATACTATGATGAAAATGGAAAGTGCTATGATGGAAACGCAAAATATTCAGAGCTTACCAAGTATGACGACAAGGGTACATATTATGTTGAATTCGATTGGGAAGGAAAACAGATATATGCTGCCCGTGAAATACAGTTTGCCCTTATTGCGGATCAGGATGAAACAACTTTCAAGGGTCATTGGGATGCTAAAAATGATTACAGCAGGGAAGGCCTCAGTGACGAATATGTAATAACGGAAAAATGCCCGTTGTACATAGGCAACGAAATAGTGTTTGGTGAAGGACCGGAGGGACCGCAAACGCCAACACCGACACCTACGACTAAACCGACGCCTACTCCGGATTCCAACAATTTCATAGCAGGTTATATAAAGCCGGACTTTAAATATACCGATACAAGTTTAAATTCAGGATTTAAAGTGGAAATAGAAGGTACGGATAAGTTTGTTTTAACAGACAATAAGGGCTATTTCAAACTGACTGATGTGACGGATTCGGTATGTAACATTAAAATAAGTAAAGAAAACTATCTCACAAGAATTGTGAAGAGTGTTCCAAAATCAACAGTAATTGGCTCTGCTGACGCCCCGATAAATGTTTGGGTTGGAGATATTTCCAGAAGTGGGGTTCAGGATAATGCAATAAATATGACCGATATAATGGAACTTGCAAAAGCATTTAACAGTGTACCCGGAGATTCGAGATACAGCAAGAGTAGTGATTTGAATTCCGATAAGGCTATTAACATGACTGATATAATGATTATGACAAGGCACTTTAATACGTCAACTGCAAGTTATGACGATATAAAGTTCTCCAAATAACTATACCGAATTGGTAAGTTTGATTTGGATCAATTTGGTCAGAGGCCGTCTCTTAAAGGAGAAGTCCGGCAAAAAGCGAGGGGATTGATGTCGCCTCGCTTTTTATCAGTGGACGTTTCTCAAGGAGAATGTAAAAAGCCCGGCATTTCGACGGGTTTTTTATCTGATATTTTCAGTATTCTTTTGGCAGTGGAGCTCTATATATCTCTTCTACCGAGAATTTGTTCTATTTCATCCATTTGATCTTGTGATAAAGGACCAAAATCCATAGCTTTTGCGTTTTCTTCAACCTGTTTTATGGTTTTAAATCCAGGGATAGGTATGGTACAGCCGCTCCTGCCCCAAATCCAGGCTAAAGCTCCCTGAGTAAGCGTACGGCCGTTACTTGTTAAAATTTCTTTGACTGAATCAAGTTTCTTTAAAAACTCAGGTAAAGGTTTACCATTTTTAAAAATTGTAACCCAGGAATGATCGGCACCTCGAACATCATCCTTTGACAGTAAGGATTCTGCGGTGAATTTTCCGCTTAAGAATCCCATAGCTAAAGGGCTGCGGTTAATACTGGCAAGGCTTTGGCGTTCACACAAATTGATTAATTGAGGTGCATCGTCGAAGATATTTAAAGTGTGCTGAATAGCGGAACAATTTGACCTTTTGGCAAATAAACCGGCTCCTGGCGCGAGATCCGTACTCCATCCGTAAGTACGGACTTTACCTTTTTTAACAAGCTTATCAAGTACTGTACACACCGATTCAATATCGGATATTGATAAATCTCCCACGTGAAGCTGGTAAACATCAATGTGATCAGTGGAAAAAGAGAGCCTGAAGCCTCTCGCAGGGCTCTTTATTCAGCGTCTGGTATACCGCCAGCTTATGACATATGTAGTCTATAAATCAATTTTATCTGCTCTAAGAGGTGTCAAAGTAGCATGGAATAAATTAAACCGTCTCGGCAATGTGCCACAGTAAGGTAGTGCTTTTGAACATAATTCATTTTCATATATGTTGCGAAAAAGATTTTATATAAATAAATGCAGTTAAAGCATCTCCATTCTAAGGCTAATAACTGAATTTTCGCAACATATTATTCAATGTATATATTTTGAAATATCAAAATTGAATGTAAAATGTTTATTGCAAAATATAAAGGAAATGAATTACTAGAAAAGCACTTCATAATAAGAAAAACCCGTGAAAAAGGTTATGGTAAACCTCGGACACAGGATTTTCTTGTCAATTACCGTTTCTCTAAGGAGAAATCATGCAAAAGCAAGGTGTCCTTTTGCAGTCAATGCTCCTGGGTAACTTCAATAACAGCTTTCGCTCCTATTCCAAAGCCGAATAATTATTGAAACAGTCCATAAATTCCGGTTTTAGCCATGGTGATTTTAGGAAATACAAACTGATAAGAAGTGTGACAAATCACGACAGTTTTTAACCTATAAGTTCATTGACAGGCAATTCTAGAAATGATAATGTAATTTTGTATGCAGCTCTTTTAATGATGCTGCTTTCCTATATAGAGAAAATAACCGCTGATACCTTATGGCGGTTATTATATAAAATAATATTATTTTTTGGAGGTTTATAGTGTATGAAAAACAGCAAAGTATCTATTTTGTTGGCAGTAGTTATGCTTATCTCGCTGTTTATACCGTCATTGCCGGTTGAAGCCGAGACACTACCGGGCTACAAAATAAGTGGCTATGTCGCCCCAAGCTTTATAAACGATGATAACGCATCTACGGTGAAAAAGTCAGGCTTTAAGGTGGAAATGCTGGGAATTCCACAAACGCTTTCCGCCATAACCGATTCGGACGGGTATTTCGAGTTGGTGGGAGTACCTAAAACCCAAACCGGCAGAATAAGGATAAGCAAGATTACATATTTGACCAGAGAATCCAATCTGCCGGTAGCAGGTGACAGGCAAATCAGCTCCAAAGATGCACCGCTTGAGATGATGGTAGGTGACCTTCCGGTTAAAGGTGTACAGGATAACTGTATTAACCTTAAGGATATTATGGAACTTACAAGATCTTTTTTTAC
>JAEZNF010000672.1 GCA_023441845.1 Bacillota bacterium
AATCAAGAGTGCTTGCTGCCTTGAATGCGCACACCAGGGGTGCTCCAAGCCCTAAAACCGAGCCCAGCAGTGCATATATGAGCGGAGACATAATACCATCCACGGTGTTTTCTGCAGTGGTTTCAACAACACCTCTGACTATTTCCTTCTCACTCAAGTTTTCAGTCTGCCTGCCCACCAGCATTGAAAGTTTTTTTCTGCTTTGGTCCAAATCCCCCGTCTTCAAAACCGCATGAACCTTCCCGGCTTCATCAGCCAGGCACTTTGAAGCAAGCGATGTGTATATTATGTATATGTTTACAACGTGGAACAGCACCGGGTTTATCATTCCTGCCGCCTTAAGAATCAACCATACAATCAGACAGGTTATACCTACGACAAGCGCAGCAAGCAAGAATCCGGCCTTCTTTTCCATTGATGTTCTTTTTAATTCGCTGTACCCCGGCATTTTCACTATTGCTTTCCTAAGCATTTCTTCGATACCCTTAATCATCCAGCCGATAAACCTTACCGGATGAGGCAGCCAATATGGGTCTCCCAGAAGCAAATCCAATATATACGCAATAACAACATCAACAATAAGCATATAAGCCGTCATATTCACATTTTCCCCATCACAATATCATAAATTTTATCCATATCAAGGTTTTTCCTCAAACTATCAGCCAGTAAATCATACTGGGATTGTTTGTACTCCTTAAAATCGGTATAACTGTCCCCCGTCACTTCAATTCCTTTTTTTCTTTTTAAATTATTTATAAATCCCGCTGTAAAGCCTGCATTGTCAAATATCCCGTGAATATACGTACCGAAAACCGTTCCGTCATTATTTGTAACACCGTCTGTATCAGAGCATTCCGTGCCATTCGTTAATGTAATGTTCAAATACGGAACGCAGCCGTCCAAATACTCCGACACACCCATATGTATCTCGTACCCCTCGACAGTATCACCGATAAGGCCCGACATCATGCCATTTTGTGATACTACCGAAGCCTTAACTTGTGTAGTGACCTTTTCGTTAAGAAATGTTGTTTTTATATTCAATAATCCCATTCCCTGCATGCTCTTTAAGTTTGACTCGGTATGCTGCGGGTCCGAAATCTCAAGCCCCAGCATCTGATAACCCCCGCAAATGCCGAACACAGTAGTTCCGCCCTTGCTTTTCTTTATTATCTCCCTCTCAAAACCGGCTTTCCGTATATGCTGCATATCTTCAATAGTGTTTTTGGAACCCGGCAGTATTATAAGATCAGGACTCTTCAATTCCTTAACATCTTCAATATACCTTACACATACTCCGTCAATATTCTCAAGTGCATTAAAATCAGTGAAATTGGAGATGTGCGGCAGTTTAACAACCGCAACATCTATATCACCGGCTTTACCTTTTTCGTTAAACCTTTCGGCAAGGCTGTCCTCATCCTCGATATTGATCCTCATATATGGCAAAATGCCCAGAACCGGCACTTTTATGATTTCCTCAATCATCTTAATCCCGGGCTTTAAAATCTCTACATCTCCTCTGAACTTGTTTATAATTACTCCTTTTACCCTGGCCTTCTCTTCTTCGGTCAGCAAAAGCATGGTGCCTGCAAGTGATGCAAACACTCCGCCCCTGTCTATATCGCCCACCAAAATAACAGGTGAATCGGCAATTTCGGCCATTCCCATATTTACAAGGTCATTTTCCCTCAAGTTAATTTCAGCCGGACTGCCTGCACCTTCCAAAACTATAATATCATTCTTTGCGGCAAGTTTTTCATATATTTCGCTTACAAGTTCCTTAAGTTCCGGCTTGAACTCATGGTACTCCGCCGCCGACATGTTGCGGTACACCTCACCGTTTAAAATAACCTGGGCTTTCCTGTCGGTAGTAGGTTTTAAAAGTATGGGATTCATTTCGACTGACGGCTCAATTCCCGCTGCTTCAGCCTGAACCACCTGGGCTCGCCCCATCTCCTTGCCATCTTTTGTGATAAAGGAGTTTAATGCCATATTCTGCGATTTAAAAGGAGCTGCCTTATAGCCGTCATTACTGAATATCCGGCACAGTCCAGCCGTTATCAGGCTTTTTCCCACCGATGACGCAGTTCCCTGGATCATTATGCATTTTGCTTTCATTGCTCTTCTCCATTTTTATAGTTTTTCTACCAAAACGCTGCTAATTTCAACATATGTCACCTTATATCCACCATAAAATCTCCGTCCATCATTGCTTCATCAAATGTTGCCATTTTATTCATAATCTCGGTTGAAGCCTCTATCAGGTTAAAAGCAAGCGGACAGCCCGAACCTTCTCCAAGCCTCATACCCATGTCCAAATAAGGTTTTAAGCCTATTTCATCCATTATGTACCTGTATCCCGGTTCGGCAGATATATGTGAGGGTATCATAAAGTCCTTTACAGCCGGGTTTATTTTATATGCCACTAAAGCCGCTGCAGCCGATATCACGCCGTCAATAACAATGGGCACTCTGTTATAGGCCGCTCCCAGGAAACACCCCGCCATACCGGCTATATCGAACCCGCCTACCTTTGAAAGTACATCTAACGGGTTATTTTTATCCGGACTGTTTACATCCAGAACTTTTTCTATTATTCTTTTTTTGTCGGCGAATCCCTCCTCCGTCATACCTGCGCCTTTTCCAATGGCAAAGTCGGCATGCAATCCGGTAAAAGCCATCAATATAGCGCTGCTTGTACTTGTATTACCAATGCCCATCTCACCGGTTCCAAGGAGATCGTAGCCATCCTTTTTAAGGCCGTTTACAATTTCAATACCTGCTTCTATTGCTTTTACGGCTTCCTCCGTACTCATGGCAGGCCCTTTTGCCATATTCGAAGTGCCTTTTCTTATCTTCCTATTTATAAGGCCATTATATTCCACATCTCCATTGATTCCTATATCCACTACCCTTAAATCCGAATTTGCAAACCTTGACAAAACGCTTACTCCCGCAATTCCTTTAAGAATGTTTATGGTCTGCATTATGGTTATTGACTGAGGGCATGTGCTTACCCCCTCTTCACAAATCCCGTTATCGGCACTCATTACCACAACACATTTCTTCTGGATTTTATTATGTATTTTTCCGGTTATGCCTGAAAGCTTAACAGCTATATTTTCAAGTTCCCCCAAACTGCCTATAGGCTTTATAAGACTGTCAATGCGCTTTAAAGCTTCTTCTGCCGCAGCTTTATCCGCAGTTTTTATACCGTTTACCGTTAAATCAAATAACCCCATTATTTATCTCCTCCATTGTTATTAAATCCGCAGACTCAATCCTTTAAAGCAATATTTAAAGCCTGCCTTTTATCAGGGTAAATTCACTAGCAAAGTCCTTTAATTATAAATAATAAAGCCCCTTACCAAAAATCCGGTAAGAGGCATAACTGCACGTTAGCTTCATTATCCCATCATCCGTAGGAATATCAAATAAACAACAAGCAGGTCTTCTGGCTCAGGTTCAACGAAATTTCTGCGCCTTCCCGTATATTTACAGTGGCATTATTTGCAGAAATCCTCCCCCATACAGCGGCGGGACCGCATAGGATTTACACCTATTTCCCTTTAATCGTCCATAATAAACGATTACTTATTGTCAACAATATTCAATTACTGAAATTCTATCACTATAAGATTACTTTGTCTATAATTAATTGTTAACTTTTTCGTAAATATTAAGCTAAGAAAGGCAAGTATAATAATCGTATCGGTATAAATATTAATGGTAGGATGTGGTTTTACGAAAAGAACAGTACCTATTTTTTTATTGATTATTTTTCTTTTATCAGGCTGTAAGATAGATGCAGACACTGCTAAAAGAAATACTGTTCCCTCAAAAGCAGCAGTTTCACAAGACACCGTAAAAGCTGTACTTCAAACAACTGCAACAAATTCCGCAGATTCAAAGTTACCTAGGGC
>JAEZNF010000681.1 GCA_023441845.1 Bacillota bacterium
ATGCGCCAGGTAGGAAGTGTCGAAGTTCCTCAGGAAGCTTTTATGAGCGTATTAAAGCTTGACAGCTAAATAGAATTGAAATACAGGGACACTTAAAATATACTTCCACTTTCAAAGAGTCCCTTCGTGGCATATTTGAAGGGCATAGCACAATTATAGCGGAAGTTATATTTAACTGTGCCTTAAGGCAATGGGACAAAACCTTTTAAGAAGGCGGTTTGTCCCATTTTAGTATTTATTATTATATATTTCAAGGATAAACAACTTTATGCCTTAAAATATTAAGTAGCGAAAAATAGTGATACTTTAACATTTTTTGGCTATTTATAAATTCAATTTTAAGTTGTTTATCTATAAGGAGAGCTTATGGAAATTCCGGATAAAAGTATTGGCCTGTACATCCATATACCTTTTTGCAAAGCAAAGTGCTTTTACTGTGATTTTAATTCGTTTTCAGATAAGGAAAGCTATGTGAAGCCATATTTTGAGGCATTAAAGTGTGAATTGAAATTATATGAAGAAAGACTTAAAGGATATACAGTAAGTACTGTCTTTATCGGTGGTGGGACCCCTTCGCTTGTAGATACACATTATATTTATGAAATTATTAACTTATGCCATTATCTATTCAATATACAAAAAGGAGCAGAAATCAGTATAGAAACAAACCCGGGAACACTTTCATACGATAAATTGGTTTCATATAAGACTGTAGGTATTAATAGGCTGAGTATGGGTCTGCAGGCGTGGCAAAACAAGCTTTTAAAATCTATCGGAAGAATTCACAGTGCCGAGGACTTTATGGAAAATTTCAATCTAGCCAGAAAGGTTGGTTTTAAGAATATAAATATAGATTTGATTTTCGGCCTGCCGGGGCAATCCATCAATGATTGGCAGGCAACTCTTGATAATATTATAAGGCTAAATCCCGAGCACATTTCATGTTACAGCCTTAAAATAGAAGAGGGAACTGTGTTTGGAGAACGATACGAGTCGGGACAATTGATTCCGGCAGATGATGAGCTTGACAGGGAAATGTATTCTCTTGCGTGTGACAAACTGGAAAAGTACGGTTTCAAGCAGTATGAAATATCGAATTTTGCACGTTCCGGGTTTGAATGCAGACATAACCTGATTTACTGGAATATCGGAAAGTATATTGGAATTGGTGCCGGAGCCCATTCATATTTTGAGGATAACAGGTTTAATAATCCATATGACTTGTCCGGCTATATTGATTCCGTATCTACCGGGAGCATACCGTCGGAAAATATTCAGCCAATCGATAAGGGCGAGAGCATTAAAGAATTTATAATACTGGGGTTAAGGCTATTGGACGGATTCAGTACACAGGAGTTTACGAAAAGATTCGGTACAGATATATTTGAACTATTCGATAAGCAGCTTAAAAAGCTTTTGTCAAGGGAATTGATTGAAATTGACGGTAAGTTTATAAAACTATCATCAAAGGGTCTGGACCTGGCAAATCAGGTGTTTCTGGAGTTTATTTAGTTGAAGCAGAATGGCACAAAGTGTTTTGTATAAGATAATACCCAGATACAAATAATATCCATAAAACTCTTGACAAAAAAAATATATGGTGGTATTTTTAAATTAGAATTAGCACTCAATGAAGTAGAGTGCTAACAAAGGGGTGCTGGATATGTTCCTGGATGATAGGAAAAGGAGGATTCTCCAGGCAATTATCGATGATTATATTGATACTGCCGAACCTATAGGTTCTAGAACAATTGCTAGAAAACATGAATTAGGATTGAGTTCCGCTACAATAAGAAATGAAATGGCTGATCTTGAAGAGATGGGCTATTTGGCGCAGCCGCATACATCAGCCGGAAGAGTTCCTTCGGATAAGGGTTACAGATTATACGTAGACGAACTGATGAAAGCAAAGGAGTTGACTGCTGAAGAAACCGAAACAATAAAGCATGCTTTAGAGGTGCGTATAAATGAGATGAACCAGCTCATTAGACAGTCTTCCATGATTTTGTCTAAAATTACGAAATATACTTCTCTGGCAATGACTCCGGTAAGTAAGAAAAGCAGTCTTAAGGCCGTTCAAGTTGTACCTATTCAACAGGGAAAGGCACTGGTTATAGTTGTTACAAATGCCAGTGTTGTAAGAAACAGTTTGGTCAGGGTACACGAAAGTATTATGCCCGATTTCCTTATAAGGATATCGAATGCGTTGAATAACAAGCTCGTAGGCTTAACGCTTGAACAGATAAACGCAGATGTAATAAAGGAAATAGAAAAAGAGCTGGAAATTTCGGACGAAATATTATTGCCTATTTTAAATGCTGTTGCGGACTGCATAAATCAGGTAGACCATTCTGAGGTTTATTTGGATGGTGTGACAAATATACTAAATTATCCTGAATTCAGAGACATAATGAAAGCAAAAGAGTTTTTGGATGTTCTAGATGAAAAGGATTTGATATACAATCTGTTAAACGGACGTGGAAGCGGCGACAGTGTAACGGTGCAGATAGGCGAAGAGAATGCCATTAAAGAAATACAGGAATGCAGTTTGATTACGGCTACTTACAGTTTCGGAAATATTACATTAGGAACTGTAGGCGTTATAGGGCCCACCAGGATGGAGTATGCAAAAGTTATATCCTCAATGGAGTTCTTGAAAAAGAAGTTGAATCTGGAAATAATTAAACTGATTGGGGATGGGATGGACGACAGTTAAACAATTTAAATAAATATTACAGGATGAGGAGGATAGCAGTTAATAATGAAAAAGAATAATGATAAACAGAAAAAAAATGATGAAAACGAAGTGTGTGAAAACGAATCAAACAACTGCTTTAATAATGTAGATACAAAAGCCGACAATGCATCGGGTGAGACCACAGATGCAAATGAATTGGAAGCGGTTACTGCAAAACTAAGTGCCAAGGAAAAGCAGTGTGAAGAATATTATAGTATGCTTCAGAGAAGTGCTGCCGAATTTGACAATTATAAAAAGAGAACAGCAAAGGAGAAGGAATCGTTATATTCCGATGCTGTGTGTGATGTTATCTTGTCGCTTTTACCTGTTGTAGATAACTTTGAAAGAGCGATAAGCGCTTCCGGCAGCGGCAGCGAAAGCCAGTCCTCGCTCAAAGAGGGAATAGGCCTTGTTTATAAGCAATTAAAAGACGCATTAAAGAATATTGGAATTGAAGAAATAAAGTGTGTTGGAGAGAATTTTGATCCCCAGCTACATAATGCGGTTATGCATATCGATGATGACTCATATGGAGAAAATGTTGTTATTGAGGAGTTTCAAAAAGGATATACGTTTAAGGACAAAGTTATAAGACATAGTATGGTTAAGGTAGCTAATTAGACGGCTTTTTATAAAAGGAGGAGATTTTTATGGCAAAAGTAATCGGAATAGATTTGGGAACTACAAACTCTTGTGTTGCTGTTATGGAGGGTGGAGAACCTGCTGTTATAGCCAACGCTGAAGGAAATCGTACAACACCTTCCGTTGTCGCTTTTTCAAAGACAGGTGAGAGGCTTGTCGGACAGGTAGCAAAAAGGCAGGCTATTACAAATCCTGAAAGAACTGTAATATCCATAAAAAGAGATATGGGTACGGACAGAAAAGTAAAGGTAGATGATAAACAATTCACACCTCAGGAAATTTCGGCAATGGTTTTGCAGAAATTGAAGGCAGACGCTGAAAGCTATCTTGGAGAGACTGTTACTCAGGCTGTTATTACAGTTCCTGCGTATTTCAGTGA
>JAEZNF010000021.1 GCA_023441845.1 Bacillota bacterium
GTATACTGACCATGTTACGTTTTTATTTGCACCTGCCGGCTCTACGGTAGCAACCAGCCTCTCTTTTTTCCCCTCAGTAATACTTGTACAGGTTTTGTTGAGAGAAATACCGGTAACATTCGGTAATGGTTTAGCTGCAATATGTACCGAAGAATTCTGAGGATCATTCAATCTTACCGGCCAGTCCATTTTATCAGCGTTATAATCTCCATTCGTAGTAAGAACTGTCAGCGCACCGCTTTCCGTGACATTATTATTTGATAATCCAACACAAAGAGCGATATCTACTTTGCCGTTGTTATCAAAGTCGCCTAATACAGGGTCCGAATTATTAAATCCAACCCCGGCCTCACCAGGCCCCAAAACTTTCCACGATTGAATTGTCTGCGCATTCCTGTCAACCGCTCTAAGCTCATAATCATTATACAGCCTCCTGGCTGAACCGTCATATGGAGTATAAGTCTTCGTTTCAAAATGGTAAATCAATAATTCAGGGAAGTTATCGCTGTTGATATCTCCTACTGAAAACCTGCCGAAATAACGTGTTCTGATGTGCGGCCAGGCATCGGACAGGGGCATACCGTCAAGCTTTAAAATATTAATTTCATTGTATTGGGAATAGATGATCTCATCGTCTCCGTCCCGATCCATATCGGCAATTGCAATGTCTTGAAAGCCTACTTCCCCGTACTCCTCCGGCAAGGAATACGGCCAACCGTTTTTAATGCTTCCATCAGAACCTATAACATACATTTTTTGATTGTTTGTAAACTTGCCGTCAGACATACCGCCTACACCCAGAATAATTTCTCCCTGCCCGTCACGGTCAAGATCACCGCCGATCATATTGCAGATTGCTGCATTAGGGAAGGATGGCTGAACTGTTTGCCATAGCATTGGGGTTCCATTCCAGCCATAAAGGTTCAGTGTGGATCTCGAGGTATTATCACACTGCTGGGTTATAATTTCTTTCAGACCGTCGTTATTGATATCCATAACCAAATAATGAGTAAACCAGGGGTGTACAAATATGATATCAGGAATGGGGATCGGGAAGTTTGAACTTAAGAGGGAGCCATCTGCTTTAAAAGCATATAAGTATCTTGTCCTTGAGTTCAAATGCGTTCCCACTACCAGAATCTCAGAAATGTAATCACCATCCAAATCCTGAAGCACAACGGGATCAGTTGTGAAATCATACTGTGTATTCAAGGGAATTTCATTATAGGAATAATCACTTTTTAAGATTCTTATATTTCCGTCTTTTACAAAAACCGATTCATCACCCGGGTAATTGTCAATATCTCCAACCGCTAAATTGCCGTTAGGCCAACTGGTAAACGGTGAAGTATATTGAAGGACTCCATCATATGAATACTTTATAAACGAGGCTCTTTTATTTGTAACAGAGCCTACTCCGACAAGGCTGGATTGCCCTGTCCAGTTGTATGCAGGAAGAACACCCGAATGGTTTGGAATGGGGTCATCCAGCTTCTTTGGCCAGTTGGCACTAGCTAAATCGGGTTCCAGGTATATAATGGTTCTTTCTTCATTGGTATAACCATTATTGTCCACCAGCAGCCTTAACTGGTAATACCCGGCTCTTCCGGGATAAACACCTGAATTCCAACTTGCCAAAAGGCCTTGATCGACAGGTGTATTTCCACCATTCTCCAGTGTGAATCCGCTGGTAAACCATTGGGTAGGATTTAATCCTTCGGCCCACTCCATGCGATAACACTGAAATGTCTGGCCTAAAGCTTTTCCTTGAACAGGTATCACTGTCCCGGCCTTTATTTCGCTGGCATAACTTGGATCTAAAGGAGTGGCAGGACTGGAAATCTTTATTTGATCTACCGCTACCTCTATCCTGTCGTAAAAAGTATTTTGAGGAACACTGCTGTCTTTAACACTCAACCGTATTACATATTTCCCATCTACAAGTGTTGTTGTATCAAAGTAACCGAACAGTCCTTTATCTACAGAAGTACTTCCCTGTGCAATAGTATTCCATACCGTGGGTTCTATCCCGGATTCAATTATTTTACCATATTCCAGGGTATAACTGGAAAAGTTGTTTCCCCCGGCACTTCCCGTAACCGGCACACTGCCTGTTAGAGTATCTTCTGAAGCCGGACTTTCAATATCAGATAACAAGGTATCATTTATACTGAGTGCTTTAACGGCGTTTACACGTCCGTAACCTGTAGCATAGTCAAAGCCGGAATACATGATATCTGCGGCGGAACACCTTAGTACGGAACGCACCTGATCATTGGAGAACTGCGGATGGTGAGACAGAATTAACGCTGCAACACCTGAAACATGTGGAGCAGCCATACTTGTTCCGCTGAGGCGCGTATAATTCGCTCCTACCGGGTTCCCTTTTGAGGTTCCCGCAGCACGCAAGGATAGTATGTCAACACCGGGTGCCGCTACATCAATACGGCTTCCCCAATTTGAAAAATCAGCTTTGATGTCCTGAGAATCAATAGCTGCAACAGCAATGACGTTATTGAGATTGGAAGGAGCATGTAACATGGCATCTGTATTATTATTTCCGGCTGCGGCAACAAAAACGACACCCATACTGCTTGCAAAATCGACAGCTTCTTTAAGAACCTGCGAGTATCCGTTGCCTCCCCAACTGGCATTGATTATATCCGCACCGTTTCTGGCCGCGTATAAAATGCCTTCTGAAAGCTTTGAAACATCTCCGTTTCCATCACTTCCCAATCCTTTGATTGCCATAACTTTCGCTGACGGAGCCACCCCAATGATACCGGTTCCATTGTTCCCCGTTGCAGCAATTGTTCCGGCCACATGTGTACCATGTCCATTATCATCAACAGGATTATTATCATTATTTAGAAAATCCCAGCCAAATGTATCGTCAATATAGCCATTATTGTCATCATCAACTCCGTTATTGGCTATTTCACCGGTGTTTGTCCAGATATTGGATACAATATCCGGATGGGTATTATCAATTCCCGTATCGGTAACTGCTACGGTTATCCCATTTCCGCTTGCCGTATCCCAGGCTTCAGGGCACGAGGTGATTTTTAACCCATAAAGGTCATCATATGACTGCCCCCATGTTCCACTGCTCGAAAAATACGGATCGTTCGGTACCATTTCTATTGTTACCGTTATGTCAGGTTCGGCATATTCAAATCTGGAATCTCTTTTTAATGATTCCAGCAGCTCTTTATACTCTTTTTCGCTATTGACATCCGCATCAATTACATATGTATTTGAAATTCCCGCCGGCACATTGTTCATTGCAGTACGGTTCCGCTCTGCATGATTCCGCTGCGACCTTTTCGGAAAATCATTCCGGACTTTCATTATAAAATCCTTTTCTTCTTTACCTGTATCCTTTTTCCATTTGATCAAACCTTTATAAACAGGTGCCATCTTTTTTATCTTATACTTACTGAAAAGTTCTTTCATTTTTTTTGGAGAACTTTTTTGTATCTCCATATCCTTTTTGCCGATAGAGGCTTCAGCCTGCGAAGCAGTCTCGGTATTCAGCTTTACCACAATACGGTACTTCTGCTGCAAATCAGGACCGGGAACTTTTTGATTCGGATTATCAATATTTCTCAGTGCCAAAGCGTTATTAAATGTTAAAAGAAATGTTAAAAGTGTAACTATGGAAACTATTGATGACCTCTTGGTTGATTTTTTGACCTTCTCATTTTTTAAAGACATCATAAATAAAATATCCTTTCACTTTAATAAATAAAATCAGTTTAGAATCTTAGCTCTGACAAACAATACTTTTAAGATGTTCTTATCACTCCTTTTTATCAATCTATCAGTCATATACGGAATGGAAAACACTTTATATTCCCGCGTTTTAAGCATCATGTTTGATTGTCCCCCATTCATCTGATGCCAAATACAGGGACCCGGAATTATGCAAAGGAAAGAGAAAAACAAGTATTTATTCATATGTTTAATGAATATACAATATCGTGCAATGATACAAGCCGGTGTCAGACTTTATTTTTCGCTACATGACACAGATGCTCCCACTGGGCCGTATATAAAGAATTCTTTTTATAGTAAACATCTCTTTTCCGTACCATATTAACCGATTTGTTCTATATGCGCATATAGTACAATTTTTATTATACATAAAATTTAAAGCTTCAAATTGAAAAATGTTGAAAATTTGATGAAAAAAATTGAATTTTCATCAGTAAACGTAAAGACGATATTTATAGATTAATTCAACGGTTAAAAAATCGAAATTAAAAATCCCGCCAGTAAAAAAGGCGCAAACGGTAAGAAACTTTTTCTATTTACAAGTCTTAATATTATTAGAGCTATACTTGCAACAAATACTAATATCATTGCCATAAATACAGATGCAAAAAGTCCGCTGACACCTAAAAACAATCCGGAGCAGGCAATGAGCTTTATATCACCTTCCCCAACACCGCCTTTGGATACTTTGGAAATGATAAGAAATGCAACACCGAAGAGTAAAAAGGACATGATCGAATTAAGTAAAACATTAATATTTAAACTTAATACAGCGAAAACCATTCCGATAATCAAAAACGCTATGATTAATTTATTTGGTATTTCCCGTCTCTTGATG
>JAEZNF010000579.1 GCA_023441845.1 Bacillota bacterium
TACTGTAATTATCAACATAAGTACCGAAAGGACTACAAGGCCGGGAATATTTAATTCTCCGCGTTTTATGGATTTGTCTTCGTTGTTGCCGAAAAACATTTTTAAAGTGGTGAATGTTATACCGGCAAATATTATTGCGATTAATAGAAGGAATATAATGGTAAGTATAAAATGTTGTCTGCCGACGGCTGAAATGGCAACGGCAACCTCGCTGAAGAATACGCTAAATGGGGGCATTCCCGATATGGCAAAAAAACCAAGAAGGAATATTGTTCCTGTTACCGGCATTGTTTTAAGAATTCCCCGTACCTTTGAGATTTCTTTGGTTTTATACTTAAGGTATATGTTTCCTGACGTCAAAAACAGCATGGACTTTGTAAAAGCGTGGTTAATCATATGGAAGAATGCAGCGAATATTGAAGCAGGAGTAAATATACCCAGGGCAAACGTTATTATCCCCATATGCTCTATGCTGGAATAAGCCAATAGGCGTTTGTAATCCTTCTGCGAAATGATAAAGACCGCAGCGGTTGCTATTGAAAGCAGTCCCATGGTTATTAAAAGCCTTTGGGTGAATGCTGTGTTTCCGCCTAAGTTTTTATTGACTATTGAAAGAACCCTGATGATTCCATATAATGCACTATTCAAAAGTACTCCCGATAAGAGTGCGCTGATTGGCGACGGAGCCTGGCTGTGTGCGTCGGGAAGCCATGTATGCATTGGAGCAAGACCAACTTTTGTACCGAAGCCTACCAGAACAAATATAAAAGATATTTTTAAGATACTTCCGTGTAGCATACCTGCGTTTTCATAAAGGAAAAGCCAGTTTAAAGGTGCTTTTGAACCGTGGAATACCTGTACTGACGAAAAGTACAGGAAAACAATTCCCAAAAGTGCCAGAGCGATGCCTACCGAACAGATAATTACATATTTCCAGGCCGCTTCTATCGAATGCTTGTTATTGTAAAAGCCTACAAGGAAAGCTGACGCAAGGGTTGTGGCTTCGATTGCTATCCACATAAGCCCCAGGTTTTGTGTTGTTACTACCACTAGCATTGTAAAAATAAATGCATAGGTCAGGCTGTAGAAAATCTTAATTCTTTTCATATCAATAACTTTATGCTTAAATTCCTCATCCAGGTATTTTATAGAGTATATACATACCATGAAGCCTATGATTAATATAATATCCAATATTATAACACTTAGAGAGTCAATATAAAAAAGTCCACCTATTATGTTCCAGTTGATTGTTCCATTGTTTAGAACCTCATATGTTATGAAAAATGAGATTAAAAGAAGCAGGAAAGCCCCTATGGAATTTATTACATGTGCTACGGACTTGTTTTTGACAGTCCAGAACAGTAACGAAAATATTAATGGAATTATTAAAACTAAAGCGGTCATTTGTTTATCCTTTCAAATTTCTCAATTTATTTATATCTATGGAATCGAAGTTTTCATTTATCCGAAATACCAGGACTCCCATGATTAAAACTGCTACAAGAACATCGAAGAATAAACCTAGCTCAACTATCATAGGCATACCTTCGGTTGTTAGTATTGCAGTTGCGAAAAGCCCGTTTTCCATGACCAGGAAGCCTATTATTTGGCCGATGGCCTTTTTCCTGCTTATCATGAAGAAAAAGCCTATCAAAATTACCGATATGGAATTTACAAGGAATACCTTAATCTGTGAGTCCTTGATATCGTCAATTGTAGATACCGAAAAAAAGCTTAAAACCACCAATGCACAGCAAATGAGGATCGATATGGGGATGTTTAAAAAGAAATCCTTTTGAACCTTGTACTCGACTTTTTTTACGGTTGTTTTTAAAAGCCTGGGTATAAATATTACTTTAACTGCAAGGGTTATGACGCAGACAATGAGGACTTCAAAGCTCCCTTTGGTATAAAGCTCATGGCCGCCTATAATACCGGCCAATATGGCTAAAAGAAGAGATTGGAGTCTGAAAGTTTTTATATATGAGTTTATTCTCTTATTTGCCACAAGTATAAAGGAAAACACAAGTATTAAAATTGATAAAAGATTTAAATAATTATCCATTATAACCTCCAAGTACGAAGTACTGTATAAATCCTAAAAACGCCATTATAAATGAAAGTGCAGCCAGATTGGGTACACTGAACAGCCTTAATTTAACGGTGCTAACTTCTGCTATGGCTATAAGAACTGAGACTACAATAACTTTTAGGACATACAATACTAATGAAATAACTACTGCAAGCAATAAACTTCCTGCCGGGATCAAACCGTCAAGTGGTATGAACAGGTTAACAAATAGTGTGATAAGAAGAAGCTGCTTTATTGAAGCTCCCCATTCCATAAGCGCCAGATGCCTTCCCGAGTATTCAAGAAGCATGGCCTCATGAACCATAGTAAGTTCAAGGTGTGTTGCAGGATCATCAACGGGTATTCTGGATGTTTCAGCTAATATAATGAGGAAAATTGCCATCAGTGATAACATAAAAACCGGTTGTATGACCGAAATGCCCATGGAAGCTGACGTATTCATCATGCTGAAAATTGAGGTGGACTTGGAAATCAGGCCTATGGTAAACATACATACCATTAATGAAGGCTCTATAAGGGATGAAATCATCATCTCCCTGCTGCTGCCCATCCCGCCGAAGGTACTGCCTGTATCAAGCCCTGCAAGTGTCATGAAAAACCTGCCCATAGCCAAAAGGTATACAACAAATATGATATCGCCTGTAAAACCAACAGGGGAGAGCTTAAGGCTAACAGGTACAAAAAGACCCGCCAGTAAGGCTGTTATAAAGAATATATAAGGCGCTGCTTTAAAAATCCATGAAGCTGTCCCTGACACGACGGTGTCCTTTTTAAGAAGCTTTATAATGTCATAGTAAAGCTGTAAAAGGGGCGGCCCTTTCCTTTTCTGGGACAGAGCCTTTATCTTCTTTATTATGCCGTTTATGAGCGGCGCTAATAAAACCATTGTCAATAATTGAACAAGTAAGTATACGATTAAATCCATTATCTATATCTCCTTAATTTAACCCGTAGTATAGTAAAAATGCAGCAGTGGTAATAAAAATATAAATAAGATAGGTATGAATACTACCGGTTTGAACTGCACCTCTGACTTTTTTTGTAGAACGCGTGAAAAACGTGGTGAGTGGTATATATAAATATTTTTCAAATACCGACTGTGTTGTAACAACATAATGCATTGACTTGGGATAGTATGGGGAAGAGCCCTCTTCTATCTGCAATTCCCTTGTAGGTCTGAAAATTGCTCTTAATACTATCCTCAAGGGTTTGGAAAATCCGGTGGCGCTGTACTGCATTCTGGAATTTAAGTTTCTGAAACCGCAGTCCCATGTATTATATTTTCTTTCTTTTGATTGACGGCCTGCAAATCTGACAAACAAAAATACAATTACCGTTAAAATTATGCCTGCGGTTAATGCTGCGATGGGTGAAACGGAATTTACACCTGCTTTAAGGGGATAATATATAAATGAGAATGCGCCTTTCATGTCAGGCAGTACGGAAGCACCGAAAATACCAAGGGTTACTTTATCCAGCAGCTTTAATACAAGAATGGGGAAGAGCCCGATTATTAAACATGACAAAGAGAGAAGCCCCATTCCTGCAAGCATTGACTTAGGCACTTCTTTGGCCTCTTTAGCTTCATCGCTTCTAGGAAGACCCAGGAATGATATTCCGAAGCATTTCACAAAACTTGCAGCAGCCAGTGCGCCGGCCATTGCCAGAGCGGCAACGGTGACTATGATTATGAGCCTTACACCGGGTATACTGATTCCTATTATGTTGAAAAGTGATTGATATGTGAGCCACTCACTTACAAATCCGTTAAACGGGGGAATAGCCGATATTGCCAATGAAGCTATGAGGAAGAAGATGCTTGTATAAGGCATTTTCTTTATTAATCCGCCTAATTTTTCAATGTTTTTAGTGTGTACGGAATATTGTATGGCTCCTGCCCCAAGGAAAAGTATTCCTTTATAGAGCGCATGGTTTAAAACGTGTAGAAGCGAAGCCATAAGTGAAAGTGAAGCCAGGGCGGTATGGCCTTTTGAATATGCATAAGACGATAACCCCAGACCGATCAGGATAATACCTATGTTTTCTATACTGCAGTATGCCAGAAGCCTTTTTATGTTTTGTTCCATGAAAGCATAGGCAACACCAAGTATTGTGGAGACTGCTCCGATTACCAGCATGATAATTCCCCACCACTCATACTGTGTACCCAGACTGCCTAAAATAAAGCGTATCATACCGAATATGGCGGTTTTAATCATAATACCCGACATAAGTGCCGATACATTGCTTGGAGCTGCGGGATGGGCGTATGGCAGCCAGATGTGAAGCGGAATTATTCCGGCTTTTGTACCGAACCCAATAAGTAAGCAAAGGAATACTGCATTTTTAGCAAGGGATGGCATTTGGTTGTTGACCAAACCAATATCAAAAGATCCCGTATATGTATATAAGATAATAAATGCTACTGTAAGAAAAGCTGTTGCGATATGTGTCATGATAAGATAAATAATCCCGGCTTTTTGATTTTCCTCTTTATCGCCTTCATATACCACCAGAAAGAATGAGGTAAGGGACATGATTTCCCAGGATACAAGAAATATCAGCATGTTACCCGAGAGGAAAACCGATATTATCGATATTATGAAGATACCCATAAGGAAATTGAAAATTCCTACGTTCCTTTTACCGTAGTAATGTGATAGATAACCCATTGAGTATATGGACACACAAAGGGTCAATACCGACAGCGCGAGTATAAAGAAGGCTGAAAGCCTGTCCATACTAAAACTGAATGATATAAAAGGTATGGTTGTTTGGAAGTTTCCCAGCTTTGTAATGTCTTTACCGGAGAGTAAATGTGCCAAAGAAGCTGTAATCCCGAACAGTGAAGCTAAACAAAAAATTAAACCCGGTATAACATTGGAAAGTTTGTGGTTTCTTTGAAAGACAAAAGAAATCAAGCTCCCTAATAAAAACAATATTAGGGTGAATAATACTGTAAAAGAACTATTAAAAATGCACATAATGGCCCCCTAATGATTTTAAGCATGATTTGACAGCATAATAAATCATGCAAAATACAATTTATATATTCTTTTGCAGTTTAAGACAATCAATTTTTAAAAAATTAACTTTCTTAAACCGCACTAGTGTGTAGTGTACCTCAAATACTAAAATAAGGAAAGTTGATAATGTACTACAGCTTATAACCGAACAAATTATATTATACTTCTATAAAATTAAATTTCAATAGAAAAATTCGGGCAGTAATAGGAATAGTAGTGGTTACCAAAGAACGGAATATCACTGAACTCAGATATATAGTGCGTTACAGGAGAAATTAATATAATCTGGAAAAGTTAAATTCTTATTTAAATATAACATACATTCAACTTTCCCATTTTGATTGATGAGGCTATTTATAAGGAATAAAAATCAATGGAATTTGAAAATCGTAAAAGCGTTTGATGTACTGGAATGAATGGCTGCATGAAAATGATGATGGGAAAGCTGAATATGTGAATTTAAGAGTTATGAGTTTCCAGATATCAGGCACAATTTGTATTTGAATGCTTCTGTGATTATGTAGTATAATATGTCAGAGCAATACATAGTCTAAAGGATGGAGTGCATACAAATGAAAAAAATAGTTAGTTTTTCTTTAACACTGGTAATATCATTTTCTTTAGTGCTTTCGGGATGCGGTAAAATCAAAGACCCAGAAAATGGTGGTTCGGTAAGTCCTTCTAATAATATAAGTGCATCACCGGGTGATGTAAATACGGCACAGCCTTCTGCAGCTGCTCCAACTCCGGTTCCAAGCATTGATGTATCAAAGGTAAAACCGAATGAAGTCGGTAAAGTCATGGTGGTAATGTTCCATAATTTTGTTACATCCTTTACACCTACAAAATATGATAAAGGCGAATATACAACCACTTTTGACGCATTCAGAAAACTTCTTCCGGAGCTTTATGAAAAGGGGTACAGATTGGTAAACCTGAATGACTACAACTCCAATAATATCGATGTCCCCGCAGGATGCATACC
>JAEZNF010000117.1 GCA_023441845.1 Bacillota bacterium
AAAAGATCAAAAATATTTTAACATAGCTATTTACATACAACATTATACGCACATTAAAAAGAGGCTATAACCGCACAACTAAGCGGTTTGTTGCCTCTTAATTTCTTTTCAACTGTCGAAAATGAGAATATAACTACGCAGCAATAAAATCAATGATACCTTAAAAATTATGGCAAAGTTCATGCATGCTTACAGGCGAAAAAAACATGGCATTTTATATAACCATGAAATACTTAACATAAAGCGCTCAACAGTAATATCGTGTATTTTTAGAGGCGCATATTTCTACTTTAATAGTATATAAAATACCAAACTATACGATTGAATTTACCACCTTTATAGGATAACCTTACTATATATAACAATACTCTTTAGCCAAAAAATATACACTAGATATTTTACAGTAATTTATCCAAGGAGGTATGTATGATTTTATTAAATTCAATATTCAAAAAGAAGTTTGTGCCTATCGTGTTATTTATTACGATTCTTATTCCCCTTATTATGGTATCGGAAAGCGTAAACACCAATGCTGCCGCAACCACATCAAAAGTAAAATGGGCTGGTGTGCGGGAATCGGCATATGGTATAAACGAAGCAGGTATATCCCCCTTTCCAAGCCCGGCTGGATGGGCTAAAGCAATGAATTCAATGACTTCACGATGGCAGGGGTCAACACCTGCCGCAATCTGGCTTGTTGGAGAGGTAGATTATGGCACTTCAGGTTCGACCTTGCAGTTTTCGTCCCCAGGCGGGACATATGATCCCAAAATTGTATTTGACCCCAATCAGTATAAAGGAGTAAATCACGAAGCATGCTTAAACTATTTTGATACACACGGAGTCAAAGTATGGCTCCAGATAGAGCCAGGTTTTGCAAGTGTAACCGATCAGATAAATGCGGTCCTTAAAAAGTTTTCAAGTCACCCCTGTGTTTTAGGCCTGGCTATTGATGTAGAATGGTATAAGAAAGCTTCCGATTACGGAGATAATGACTATGTTTCCGATTCTATGGCAAAGGAATGGGAGAATCTTGTAAAGTCGTATAACAAAAACTTCACCCTTCTTCTTAAGCATTATGATCCGGTTTATTTGCCGCCGAAATATCGCGGTGATATTGTATTTTGCTGTGATGATGAATTAAACGGCAGCCTGGAGATTTTTTTGAGTGAACATAAGGAAATGGCCGATATGTTCTACCCCAACCCATTTATACACCAGATAGGGTATCCAAGTGACAAAACGTGGTGGGGACAGTATGATGACGCGCCAAAGGCTCTTGGAGATGCACTGGCTGCCCAGGCAAGAGAAGGTCAGGACATAGGTATTATGTGGGTTGATTTTAGTTTAAAGGTACTGCCATATATAGATAATGGATATACTGCAACACCCACACCCGCCTATACACCTACACCGACAACCGGTACAGCATATGCCGATATTTCGGGATATGTTGGAACTGACTTTAAGCGCAGCACTCCTGATATAGACTCCGGCTTTGATGTTGAATTCACTCTTGGAACAGTAACCAAAACCACTACCGATAATAATGGATATTTTGAATTTAAAAGTATTCCTGCGTCTGATACACCGGGAACGGTGAAGATTTCAAAAGCAGGTTATTTGGACCGGCACTTTAATATTGTTTGTACTGACACCCGGTTCGGTACGCAGGAACAGCCTGTAATTATGTGGCCCGGGGATGTTGTAAAAGACGGCGCTATAAACATGACCGATATCATGGAAATTGCAAAATGCTTTAACACTGCCCGCGGTGATGGCAAATATAAGGAAATCAATGATTTCAACAAGGACAATGCCGTTAATATGACAGACATAATAATTGTGGCTCAGCATTTCAATAAAACAGAAGCCAATTATCCTGCACCTGTAATTACAAAGCTTAAATCTTCGCGTTAAACAGATTACAATTATGTACGGTTTCCGACCTTGAAGAATGGCATTGGCTTATCATGAGCCTGATGATCCGCAATATAAAGGCTCTTTTGTCAATTCAACAAAAGAGCCTTTGTGCTATTCATTTATGCAGCTGTTTCCTTTCTTCTTCTGTAAAACGCCAATATTAAAAGTGCAAGTAATGACGAGAGTGTCACAGTGAGATAAACCTGCTTGAAGCCTATATTTAATGTATTCTGGAATTCAGACTCAATTTTTCCGCTTAGCTTGTCAATTTCTTTTAAATAATCCTTCTTAGCCGTTTCAAATGCCGACGGAACAGCTTCTTTTAAAGTACCCATTTTAGGTATGATATCTTCGATACTGCTTTTTGATTTTGCCATATCTTCTTTACTATTTTGTGCTTCTGTTATTTTACCCTCTAACTCCGCTATTGCAGCTTTTAATTCATCTATCTTCTTTTTCATATCTTCTGCGGATTTAACATCTTTAAGCTGCTCAAGCACTTGAGCCGGTATTTGGCTTTTTGCCTGCGGAGGTATCATATCAACAACGCTTTGCGGCATTGCGCCTAGCGAAGGCGTGCCCCCACTCATGGATTTTCCGGGAGTCATTTTAGACATAGTTGCGTATAAACTCTCCATTTGCTTTAAGGCTTGATTTTGTGAATTAACAGCCGTCTTCATGCCTTCCAGTCCCGTGTCTATGCCGCTGTATCCCTTTTCCATTTCAGACAAACCGCTCTTCATTCCGTCAATTCCTTTTTGAACGCCGTCCTGTATATTTGCAATTAATTTAGGGGACATTTCAGCAAACATTCTATCGGTTAATGTTTTACTGTTTTTCGTTATTGTTGTGACATCAGACGACTGCATAAGCTCTAAAAGGTCCTTCGGCATTTTGTAACTGCCGTTTCCACTCATATCAATTTTCACTGTAGTCATCGATGCTAAATCGGGTATATTGACATTTTCCAGCTTCTCTTTCATATTAGGATTACTTTTCAAAGTATTTACCTTATCGGTAATTTCCTGAGCATACGGAAGCGAAGCCACATGCACTTCCTTTGGAAGCAAAGACATTACATTTGACTGGACATTCATGCCGGCATGCGATATAAACCCTATCATAATTGCAGGCCCGATTACCGTTCCCACCGAACGTATAAGCGAAAGCGTTGCCAGGGCTGAATTGGATTCCTCTTTTTTTGTATTTTCAAGCATCATATAGTTGAGTGGCGTTCCTATTGTAAAGCCCATTCCAAGCCCTATAAGAATAAGGCTTACAGATACGGTAATCATATTGGGGTAATTTGTAGCAAAAAGGACAAGGAAAAGTGAGCCCACTGCCGAAATTAAAAATCCCAGTCCCAAAATCAGCTTTGCTCCGAATTTATCAATCAATTTTCCTGACATAGGCGCTCCCGCACCTGCAAACAGCCCTAAGATGATAACAAAGTATCCGCCGCTGCCTGAAGCTACTTTAAGAGCATTTTCAGAAAATTGAGGCACAAAGATCATTCCCATCATTACTATACCTACAACAAATGATAGTATCAGAGTAATTAGTACCCTCGAATTTGTGAAATAGCTCAGGTTCATGACGGGGTCCTCTGCTCTCTTTTCGGCAATTATAAACAATGGAAGCAGCACAATAAATACGATCAGGAATGGATAAACGTTTGTAGCTCCCATTGTATCAAGGAAATTAAAAAAGTCTATATTTTTCAATCCATACATCAATGACAGCACCATGCCTGTTAATAAGAATATCCCTAAAATGTCCGTCTTCTTTACATCCTGTATTCGGTTGTTTGACAGGCAAAGGAAGCCCGCTACAAGGATAAACAGAGTAATAGGAAGATTTATGTAGAAAATAAACTGCCAGTTATCCTTGCCGAATATATCCATTATAGCACTGCCGGCTGATGCACCGAATATATTTGCAACTCCATATACTCCACCCACAAGTCCCAATGCCATTCCACGCTTTTCCGGCGGAAAGGCTGTTCCAAACTCAGCAGTAGCAACAGGCAGGATTCCACCACCGCCAAATGCCTGAACTACTCTTCCGAAAAGCAAGAAGGAAAAGCTTCCCATAACCTGCGACAAGCCGCAAAATAGCGACCCAAGTCCGAAAAGAAATATACTGATCAGGTATATATACTTCCTGCCGTACTTATCAGCCATCTTACCCATAATAGGTATACTTGCCGCATATGCCAGGGTGTATATCGTAATCATCCATATGCCAGTCTTTTCATCAACCATTAGGTTGTTTTGTATTACAGTTCTTGCAGGGGTTACAATACCTGTGTCAATGGCACCCATAAAGATACCTGCAAGATAAACAGCCGCAATTATACCTAAATTAGGCTTTTTATTTTTGTTTTGCAAAGTAGTCATACCTAATACCTTCCTCTCATTAATATAATATTATTCTAATTTGATAAACTTGTTATAACTTTCGATGCAGTAAAACTTTTCGCAAATAAAGGCACATTATCTCAGTAAAGATACTAAAACGGGTGACAGCCTTTCAAATTCCACATCACCCTGGTGCGCATATAAAAGAAGCAGCTTACATATTACATCCGAAAGAAATTCCAAATCCTTGCTTTGTGCTTCATCCCTTATCAGATAAAACATCTTGTCCTCTAAGCCCTTTAACATTATTTTTTTGTGGCACTTTATGTTTGATAGTTCACCACAAACATTTGAATCGGAAGTATCAAACCACAGATTATGAACATCATTCATTAAAACGCACAATTCTTTGTAAATTATACCCAGTTTATCAATCAGTTTAACATCAGCCTTTGCGCCTTGGTCTATACGGCGAAGCATGGCATTCCATTCGGTTTTCAGTATTTCTTCCACAATTTCCTGCTTGGATTTGTAATAATTATAAAGTGTACCGGTAGCAATACCGCATTTCGAAGCAATAGCCCTGATATTTAACTTTTCATAACCTTCTTCCGACAGCATTTTTTTTGTAACAAGCAGTATATCTTCCTTTATATTTATTAAAGTTTTAGGCAAAAAAGCACCTCCTTTTTATGAACCACGTTCATTATACTCTTGATACAAGTCCGGTGTCAATGATCTAAAGAAGCAAAAAATAAAAACGGCATACAGACACTAAAAATAGCCCATATGCCATTCTTATCAGCGTTTCTTAAGAGTAACAAATCAAAAACACTGGATTTTGAAAGCCCCTTGCTTGTATCCACAGAATTCAACTTAAAGGACACTTATAATATTCCTTCCATTTTGTAAGCAGGCCCTTCATGACACGCACGCAGAGCCCACACAATTGTAGAGGAAGTTATATTTTAACCGTTCCTAAAAATTCGATAAGTGCTGACTTTTACCTGAATTCTTTTTAAATACGTGAGGCAGCGAGATCAAAGCAGGCAGTAATACCGGCAGAAGAATCAAGGCCAGCATCATAAGTCCTACGCTTACACCAACAGCCAGCTGCATCAGTGTTTTCATTCCGGATGGGTACAGTGTCAAAAACGTTCCTGCAAGTATTATAGCTGCTGAAACAACAACTCCGCCGATATTTTTTGCAGCTTTAACAATGGCTTCATGAGGTGGAAGTTCACCGTATTCATTATACCTGGTCATCAGGAATATGCTGTAGTCAACACCCAGTGCAACTATCATTACAAATGCGAAGAACGGCACATTCCACGAAATTTCATTCATTCCAAGCACATGCTTTGCAAAAACCCCGGTTACGGTTATTGACGTAAAGTACGCTGCAACCAGTGATATGATGATATATAAAGGTATCCAGAATGATCTGATAACAAGTATTAGAACAATAAACACCCCTATAAGGACAATTATCTGGGTCTTTGTAATGTCATTTTCTGCAACAGTCTTAAAGCCGTTAGTCTTGGAGGTGGCCCCGTCAATCCCATGTTCGGCATCTGCAAGTACAGTACCTTCGAGCTGCCCGTCAAGTAATTTTTCCACTTCGTTTAGTGTGTCCAGAGATTTTTTTGAATATGGATCATCACTTAAATTAACTACTATTTTAGCTATTTTCCTGTCTTTTGACATAAAATTGTCAAGCGCCATCTTGAAGTCATCCTTAGCAAATGCCTCTTTGGGAATAAAGAAGTTCTTTGAATCGGACCACTGCAGCAAGAAGTCATTTGTTTTGTTTAATCCGCTTGAAATAGTGTTTAGTCCGTCTGTACTTGCTCCAAAGCCATCCTTAAGCTTGTTCAAGCTGCCTCCTATATTAGAGAGACCGGAAGTCATTGTTTTCTGTGCATTCTGAATTTGCGAAAGGCCATTCTGAAGCTTATTCATATTGGCAATAACTGCCGACTGCCCGGCATTTCCTTTCTTTAACCCATCGGATAATGAATTTGCACCGGTTTCCAACTTCTCAAGCCCGGCTATCATCTTGCCAAACCCGCTATTTAAAGCCTCTAATCCGTTATTTGCTCCATAAAGTCCACTGTTTGCTTTAGCAAAGCCGTTGTTTAAATCCGTCATTCCTTCAGTAATTTCCTTTAATCCTGAGCTTAATGCTTCAGACATTTTCCTAAGCGTAACAAAATCCTCATCTGAAGAAAGTTTAGGGTTTTTACCTTCAATTTTTTTGATAAGCCCGTTCATGCCCGTAAGAGCATCAGATGCATCAATTAATTTATCCGCAACTTTCTCATAATTGTTCTTCATTTCCGAATATCCCATGTTGAGCTCTGAATAGCCCGCTGAGAGTTTTTCCAGGCTTGACTTTACAACATCGGCATTCTTTTTTACTTCTGCAATACCACTTGCTACAGTCTCCGCTCCATTGGCCCCACTGTTAATACCATTTTCAATTTGCTTTAAGGCATCAGAGATTTTCAAAAGTCCGGTATTAACTGTATCTGTACCTTTTATAAGATCGTTAACTTTTGAAAAATCAGGCGTATTTTGAAGTTTGTCCTGAGCTTCTTTAAGCCCGTCAGAAATTTGTACAATACCGCTGTCTGCACTTGAAAGGCCATTAATTATTGTGCTTGCCTGTTTGTCAACATAGAATTCCTCTATGGGAGTACCTTTAGGTTGTGTCGGTCCCGAGACCTCATCTACGCCATCAATTTTCTTTATTCCCATAGTTATTTTGTCAATTACTGAAAGAGTTTCATTGTTATCCATAGCATTCTTACTCTTAATAACAATGGTTGCCGGCATTGATTTTCCTGTGCTGAAATGCTCCGACACAGTATTAAACCCTTTTACAGAGGTATACGAAGAATCAATATCCTTTAGATTATCAAAATTAAGCTCCTGACTGTTAAAATACAAAACCGGCGCCATAATTGCGATTATAGCAACAATTGATATTACAGGATGCTTTACCGTAGCATTGGTAACCTTTTCCCACACCTTGCTTTCCTTGTGTCCGCTTGTATTATGCGAAGGCCAGAAAAGCTTTCCGCCTAAAAGCTTCATACAGCAAGGGGTTAGGGTTATCAGCGTTAAAAACAGAATCAGAATTCCAATTGCAACGGCACATGCTGATCTGTATACATCAAATTCCGCAAGACTTAAGCTTAAAAAGGCTATAAAGACTGTGAGACTGCTGAACATTATCGTTTTACCGGCTGTTCTATAAGTCTCTATAATGGCCTCATCAATAGAACTTTGTCTTCCAAGTTCCTCCTTGAATCTATTAAACAGAAGAATGTTATAATCCGTACCGATACCAAAAAGAACAAGAATTATGAACATCCTGGTCAAACTGGTTACCGGAAAATTCATATTGTAGATTAACTGGCTTACAATACCCATTGAGCATAAGTAGGAAACTCCCACTGTAAACAGAGAAACCAGCGGAGTGGCAACCGAACGGAAAACCAGGCAAAGCACGGCCAGAATAAACAATATGGTTATGACCGCACTTTTGTCTACCCCCGCAAAAGTTACCTGAATATAGTCATTCTTAACAAATTCCTCACCTGTTATGGAATGCCCCACCTTAACATCTTCCAGCTTATCGTCAATAATTTTTTGGATATCTTTCATATCACGTCCATTTTTTTCAATGGTTATGGATGCCAGGACTGTTGTTCCATCCTTCGATACAAGTTGATCTTTTGCTTCGGGCTTGTCAAAATGGCTTGTAATAGCAACAAGACCAACCTCATCCTCACTTGCCTTCAAGTTGTCCAGGCCCTTTTTAATATCTTCCATGTCGGTATCATCCAGCTTGCTTTCCTTATTGAATACAATAATGGCATTATCTCCATTTACACCACTCATCTCTTTGAGAAGCTTTTTCGCAATTGTAGATGAATACTTTTCACTTAAATTTCCCTGGTCTTTTTCGTTTATGATTGTATCTATATTTGGCTGGATAATAGTTAAAACCAATGCCAATGCAATCCAAACCGCCAGAATAAGCCACCTGAATTTTAACACTCTTTTCATATTCTTCTCCTCCCAATTAATTTATTAAGTCATTTATATCAATGAACGCCAGTTCATTATTAAGATAAAAAAATAAAGCTACAAACGAGAACTGCTGTTCATTATTAAATCAATAAAAATGTGTCCTTGTAAACAAGAACCGCTGTTCATTATTAATTCAAAAATAAATTTGCATTCTTTTTAAGTTTGCAAACAAGAACCACCGTTCATTATTGAGGTAAAAAAATATCATACCCCGATAGTTCAACTTTTTAGCCTTTCAAGAATATTTTCAAAATTCAACTTTACCAGTTGGCTTACAAGATACCTGATCCTTTCATCATCATCATATTTATTTATAATAAGTCTTATTCCTTCAATTGTATTGGATGACAATATATATATTATGAACTCGTCCTTTATCTCAATGTTTTTTTCTTTAAGCTGCGGAACCATTTCACTTTTTATCCTGCTCTCAATTAATTTGACAAAATCTTCTTTAACGTTTTCAAACCTGGTTCCTTTACTTCTATTAATCATAGTAAGGAATTCTTTTTTATATGTATTATAGACTTTCATAAACATATCCACTACTTCATTGACAGATATCGTATAGTTGATGTCATTGGTAAAACGCGGCTTCGGTAAACTATCCAAAAGGACTGAACACTCATTAAAAGCAGGTTCCATAATAGAATTAAAAAGTTCGTCTTTACTTTTAAAGTACCTGTAAACGTTACCTAAAGCAACCCCTGCATTATGGGCAATTCTTCTCATGGAAGCATCTATAAAGCCTTTTTGGCTAAATTCATTTAAAGCCGATTCCAGAATTCGGTTTTTGACATCTTCCTTAAGCCATTGCATAAATGAACCTCCGTTCGCTTATGAATTATAGCATACAAAGGTAGAAAAGTAAACCCTCATTATATGATATGACAATTACAAGAGCACTCTACCAGTATAACGTTCTTAAATAATAAGATTTCCCTATAATGCAATAGTAAAAACTTATTAGTGAAACGTTATACCAGTATTGAAATTGCGCCTTGCCTATGATTCAAAAACATTACATACCTTAAAGAGCAATTGATTTTGGGCATTAAACTCTATTCTAAAATCATTAGGCTTATAACCCCGCTAAATCACTTTTGTCATAATGAATATTAAAAGAGCTATACTGCCCATTAGCGCCAGGTTTATTACCGTACTTATAATAAACTTCTTTCTGGGCGTCATCTCTTCCTTTAATTTCAATTCGACACCGGAGCCTGCAATCAATTTGCTCTCTTTTATATAATCATTAATTATGAGCTGTGCTTCCTTGAGTAAATAATCCTTACTCTTGCTTCCTCTCACAATCCTATTAAGGCCTTTTCCCTCTTTTGAGTCCGGCTCGGCTTTAAGTATCAGTATTGCTTCCTCAATTAAATTTGAAGAGATATCCTTTATTACAACAATTCTTTTTGTTTTTCCAAGTACCATATTAACCCTCCAAAGCATCCATTATACTTATTTGAAGGTAGTTTGTGAAAAAAATATGGAAATTATGCAACATGCTAACTAACTCTTTTCCATACCTTTGCAACCGAAACAAGCATGTCATCGATCGGCTTGCCTCCACATTTCTTGTATGCCTCATCAAGTATCAAATCGGCAATTTCCTGTGGGTTTATGCTTCCAATAGCGCTTATAAAATTTCGCAGAAGTTTATCGCCGTCTTCCTCCTCCTTGAAAGCGTCTATTATACCATCAGTTACCAGTATTATAAAATTCCCGTTCTCTACCTTCCGGTGTACAAGCTCCATCTCTACGTTGCTTAATATTCCTGCAGGTAAAGACATGGATTTAACCGTATCCACCCTGTCATCCCTTTTAATAAATGCCGGCACTGCGCCAATCTTTACGAACTCCACCTCTCCATCATATAAGTCAATAATTGACAGGTCGATTGTTGCAAAGGACTCCTCATCCGACTTAAGTACGAGCACGGAATTTATAAGCTTAACCGCAGTATCCTTATCAAAACCCGATTCCATAAATTGTTCAAGCATACTTATTGCAGCCCTGCTTTGTATTGCTGCTTTATGTCCCGTTCCCATACCATCGCTCAAAGCCACAATAAACTTGCCGTTGCCTGTATTCATAAAGGTGTAGTTGTCTCCCGAAACCATATTATCGTATTTTGAGAGCTTCGCAATCCCCGTTATCACGCTGTAAGCTTCCTCTTCCACAAAGTTAATTGTACATGTCTTTCCTTTTTTTACACAATCAGTACCGCTTTTAACCATTTTCCTCCCAACAACATCGGACACGATTTTTTCTATTGAGCTTATACAGGTTCGTTTTCCACCGCAGCCTTTATGACTGATATTTACCTCGTATTTCTCCCACTTGTTCTCTGTCACTACAACTTCCGCCAATTTTATTCCAATCTTATTCAGGTTTGCTATTATTGCTTCTTCTAGGTTGGTTTTGAATTTCACCTCTGAATCTATCTCTGAGGCAAGGTTTGAAACAACCTTCGACAGGCCCTCCAACTGCTGTGATACAAGTTCCCTGCTCTCACTGATCTTCCCCCTCCAAACCATATCAACCTTAAACAATTCATATACACTGTTTACAGCTGTAACAAAATCGCCTATCCTTTCGCACCTTTCCATGAAATACGGCGGAATATCCTTTTCTTCAATGCGGCCTTTCAAATCAAGACGCTCAACAATCTTAAACATTACCTGATATGTGTTGTAAAAATTCCTGTCCCAGCAGTGAAGACACAAACTGCAGTCCTTGCATACCCTATCCGCAACCCTGTCAAAAAGGACCGCAATGTCCTGTTTGTCTGTAGCTACTTTTGTTTCTGATATCTCGCTAAAGGTTTTAGAAAGCTCCTTGAAGGATTCTGAAAACTTATTAAGCTTGTCTACCGTCAATTCCTTTATTCTATCGGTATATCCCTTTTTGTCGGGGCACGCTCCTTCGCTGCTTTTAAAAGCATTCATAATATAATCCATGGCTTTTTGAGGAATAATCATAAATACAATTGAAGCTGCCGCAATTTCCTTAAAGTAAATCAAAACCTCTGTTGAGCCGTTTATATACAGTGTAAAAACAGCGTTTCCCAATATAAATCCAAGGCCTGAGCCTACCTTTCCCAGGTTCCTCAAAACCCCTGAAAGTAATCCGCAAATAGCGTAGGAACCTACAATCACAGGCGCCAGTTGAGTATTCAGACTTATGATTAGTCCTATTGTAACTCCTGCCGCTGCCCCCATACCCGGCCCGCATTTGAAGCTGCAAACTAAAATTACAAGAATACTGAGCACATTTTTAAGCGCAAATCCCATAATATATATGTCCGACAAGCCGGAAAGCACCAGAGCGGTTAAAACAGCTACGCTTATTATTTCTTCATTTGTAAGTATACTACCGCTTTGTATCCTGTTTATGGCGTTTGTTGCATTTCTATATATAAATACCAGCAAAAATATTATTAAACCATGGAAAATTGCCTTTATTAAATCGTATACGAGGAATCCCTGCAGATACACTGTAACCATTTCAGGTATCATAGTACTTATAAAAGCCAATATGGCTACTTTTATATTAGAAGCCCTTTTTTCATCCTTAAATGTAATTGAAAATATTTTATAGAGCAGCATTGACGCCAGAATCACATATAACTGGTCTGAAGCGCTTCTTGTGAGCATACCCAGAATAATAAATACAGAAACCAAGCACCTGTTTATATTCATTCCCGCAGCTGCCACATATAACGCCATACCAAAGGGCAGCAATCCACCGGCTATTGATGCTCTTCCCAATAAAAATGAAATAACGACCCATAAAGCATTGTTTTTGTTTAATAAGTTAAGAAACTGCAAACCTCTTTCTTCTGTAAATAAATTGCTACCTGTCGCGTACTTTTGATACGGTATAGTTCCCGTTCTCATCTTTTGTTACCCCCTTGTGAAATTTTGTTGCACGACTGATTATAGTAGAATCACATAAAAATGTTTGTCGGTTTTGGTTGTCTTAATAAAAAATATTTTTGACACTTATCACCAAAAGATTGCTTTGAGTAAATTGACACCAACCTGATTGAACTACAAATCAGGTTTATATGAAAGTTTGAATTGACTAAGATATAAAATAATTTTGTATATATTAGTCACAAAGTTTTTTATGGTTTAGAGTTTAATTTAACCCTTAATTCCCGTTTAACATGTCACATACAAAATAAAGCTGTAATCCGGTATTTACTAAGAGGTTAAAGACTATTTAATGTTAAAAAATTATGGGGTTTTACTTATTTGGAAATTCGCCTGTACAAGGCTTAGGAGTAGTTATTCCCAATGATTCCAACCGGGTTTTGAATCTACCAGTTAGGCCAACCCTATTCTGGGGTAAAGAGGTTTATAGTTTCACAATAAAAAAGGTTTCAGAACTTTGTTGTTCTGAAACCTTTTTGGTGGGCACTATAGGGCTCGAACCTATGACCCCCTGCTTGTAAG
>JAEZNF010000135.1 GCA_023441845.1 Bacillota bacterium
AAAGAAGTGGAAAACCTTTTGAAAAGGACCAGGGAAATAAGGTGGGGGCCGCGAACAATAGACATAGATATTTTGCTCTATGGCACCGAGAAAATTGTTCTGCCGGATTTGGTGATTCCGCATCCCAGGATGCTTGAACGGGCATTTGTACTGGTGCCTTTAAAAGATGTATATTTTAATGAAGAAATATTGGGACTAAGTGTTGATGAATTAATTGCCGGGTGCGGCGATAAAGACGGGATAAAGCTTTACGGGAAATTGGATGATGACTGGAGAGGGGAGTGAGCTATGGCGGAAATTTATTTTTATGTGGGGTCAAATGCGGCAGAAAATGCGGTTGAGTGTGGTTTAAAGCTTTCGGAGCATGCAAGTAAGTACGTAGTAATAAATGAAGAGGTTAGAAAGTGCATAACAGCTTTTTTAAATCCAAAGGATGATATGGAAAAGTATAAATCTATGGATTATAAGTGTTTGAAGTTTGAACTGCCCTCAAAATTCTGCTTTGTTGGTGACAGCTATTTGTACAAAGCCGGGTTAGCCTGTCCTGAGGTTATGAAAATCTATCTTAACACAATTGTACCAATAAATAACTATATTTTCGGATCTTTCAGGCTGCCGGAGTGCCTGATAACAACTACTCTTTTGCCGGGGCAAATAAGTATCCTTGATAAAAGGCTTGATTCACCGGTTTTGTTTGATAATTCCGAAGAGTTTTATATTAATAATATTATTGAGATAAACAGAGAAGAAAACGGTGATTTTAACGACGCCATGCTGTACTGCTACTACGGTACACTGGCCAGGCAGAATAAACTGAAGAAAATAGAGGACAATTCCAAAAACATTGCGGTATTTATTGATGAAAGCAGAAATAAAACCATATCTATAAAAATACCCGATGTTTTAAAGGATTAAAGATTAAAAGCTGTGAGTGAGGATAAAATTATATAAAGAAAGCTAGAATGAGGTTTCTTTGGGTGGAAGGAAAGGTACTTTTAAAGTTAAGGGAAAACCCGGATAATTTTGTTTCGGGCGAAAAATTAAGTGAGTATTTGGGCGTTTCCAGAACAGCGGTCTGGAAATATATAAACAACCTTAAGAAGGAAGGCTATATTATAGAAGCTTCTTCCAAAAAGGGTTACAGGCTTGTATCCGGTCAGGATATTCTGAATGAGTATGAAATCGGTTACAATCTTGATACCCGGATTATGGGTAAAAGAATTCATTGCCTGAGCTCGGTTGATTCAACAAACAACTATGCGAAAAAATTGGCTTTTGAGGGTGCTGAAGAAGGAACTCTGGTTTTAGCAGATTTTCAAACATCAGGCAAGGGCAGATTGGGAAAATCATGGGCCTCAGCTAATAAAAAAGGAATCTGGATGACGGTCATATTAAGACCGAAAATTCCCCCTGAAGAAGTTCATATTATTACTTTAGCGGCAGCGGTTGCTGTTGTGAAAGCTCTGGAAGGAAGTACGGGAATAAGTGCCGGAATAAAGTGGCCTAATGATATAATCCTTGATAATAGGAAGGTTTGCGGAATTTTAACTGAGATGACTTGTGAGATGGAAGCTGTTAACTATATAGTTCTTGGAATGGGAATAAACGTAAATCAATCGTATGAGGATTTTCCTTGTGAAATAAGGGAAACGGCTGTCTCCATAAAAGAATATATGATTAAAAAAGACATGAAATTTTCACGGGAATTCTTAAGAAATGAAATAATCCAAAAAATTTTATTTGAATTGGAGCAAATATATATTAAAATAAGTAATGGTGACTTTACAGATATTATAGATGAATGGAAAAAATATTCAGTAACCCTTGGGAAAGAAGTCAGAGCTATTTCCAAAAGCAATATTTTTACAGGAATTGCCAAGGACATAACAAAGGACGGCAGGCTGGTAGTTGACTGTACCGATGGAGTCACCCGGGAGGTTTTTTATGGAGAAGTATCGGTAAGGGGAATACTGGATTATGTATGATTCTAAATATATTGAACGCGCGAAAGAATTTTCATAAAGTGTTGTGTTCAATGGATCAAGGTATATGATTTCGCGAAAAAATAGAATTAGAAATGTAAAATGTTTTTCACGAAACATATAGAGTATTTATGTAGGAGTGGATAGTATGGTTGTAGATTTTCATGTTCATTGTTTTCCTGATGATTTGGCACCTAGAGCTGTCAAGCTTTTGAGTGAAAGGGCTGATTTGTCTCCCAGACTTAATGGGACTGTCGAAGATATCAGAAATTCAATGAAGAGGGCAAACGTTGATTATTCAGTGCTTTTAAATATTGCAACAAAACCGTCCCAGACGGAGAAGATGAATACCTGGGCTGCAGAAGTCAATAAAGATGGAATAATTGCATTTGGAAGTGTGCATCCTGATTATGAGGAGTACGAGAAGGAACTTGGAAGAATTAAAAGCCTCGGGCTAAAGGGGATTAAGTTTCATCCCGACTACCAGCTTTTTTATGTGGATGAGGAAAGGGTTTTCCCAATTTATGAACTGGCTGTAAAGCTTGGACTTGTAATTGTTTTCCATGCAGGTGTGGATGTGGGACTGCCTCCGCCATACCACTGCAATCCCCAGAGGCTCAAGAGGGTAATTGAGGCTTTCCCGAAAGGGAGATTTGTTGCTGCACATATGGGAAGTTTCTCTTATTGGGATGATGTTGAGAAGTATTTGGTAGGGCGGAATATTTATTTTGATACGTCTTACTGCCTGGGATGTATTGACAGACATCAGGTCCGGAGGATTATTGAAAACCATGATCACGAAAAGGTTCTGTTTGCAACCGATTCTCCGTGGACAGACCAGCAGGAAGAGATTGTAAAGCTCAGGAAGCTTAATCTGGGTATTGATACTGAAGAGGCTATTTTAGGCAGAAATGCCTTGAAGTTATTGAAATAACCTATTAAATTTTACGGAAAGCTTGTCTATGGTCATATACATGTTAGTAACATAAATCTAGAAGGGGGCAATTTTACAATGGAAAAAAAGACCGATCAGCAGCAACAACAGCCACAGCAACAATCACAGCAGCAACCAAAGCAGCAACCACAGCAACAATCAAAGCAGCACCATTCGCAGCCGCGTGGAAATAACAACAGGAACAATTACTCCTACGCAAACAGGAATCAGCAGAATAACCAGAGCAATTCACAGCAGAATAGCTCACAGCAAAATGTACAAAGCAATTCACAGCAGAATGTACATGGTAATTCCCAGCACAACACCAATCAAAATGTGAATAAGGAAAATAATTACCACAATAACAGGAACTATCACAAGGATAGGGACAGAGAGGGTTACCAGAAGCCGGCTTATCAGAACAGAAACAGCCAGAAGGAGAATTACAATAATCATCAGCAAAGTAATTCGCATAGGACATCTGTTTCGAATATAGCTGCGAAAGTAAAGGTAGCCGAAACTATTGACGATATAAAGGCAGATATAATGAGAATTGAAAAGGAAATTGAATTGGAAATCAAGGAAATAAAGAGCTTGAGGCTTGGAATATAGTTTCCTTAGGCAGAGTATAAACATAACTTCCGCTATAAATTTTTCAGTGTAAAATCATTTTCGTGATTTATATAGCAATTAAATTTAGTGAAGAGGTTATTTCAGGGAGAATGTCAGATGATTTTAGTAATTGATGTTGGAAATACAAACATAGTACTTGGCCTGTATGAAGATAAAAAGCTTTTGGGGCATTGGAGGATGAGGACTGCATGGGATAAGACCTCCGATGAATTCGGTATGTTCTTTATGGGGATTTTTAACCATGAAAAGCTTGATGTAGGTAAAATAGATGCGGTAATAATTGCTTCGGTAGTTCCACCTATAATGTATTCCCTTGAACACGCAATAAAGAAATATTTTAAACGGGATCCTATTATTGTAGGTCCCGGAGTCAAAACCGGTGTTAATATAAAATCCGAGAACCCCAAAGAGGTCGGAGCTGATAGAATAGTAAATGCAGCTGCTGCGTATGAGATTTACGGCGGACCTCTTATCATTGTGGACTTCGGTACAGCTACCACATTCTGTGTAATTTCGTCGAAAGGCGAATATCTTGGCGGGGTTATATGCCCCGGGATAAAAATTTCAGCAGAGGCGCTTTTCAATAAAGCTGCCAAATTGCCCAGAATAGAGCTTGTAAAGCCTGAGACAGTGATCGGAAGAAACACTGTCGTCGGTATGCAGTCGGGATTGGTCTATGGGTATGTGGGGCAGGTAGATTATCTGGTTAAGCGCATGAAAAAAGAGATGAAAGAGGAAAACATAAAAGTAATTGCCACAGGGGGATTAGCCCGGCTTATTGCAAGTGAATCCGAGACAATAGATGAGATTAACGGCCTTCTTACACTGGAAGGCTTAAGAATAATATATGAAAGAAACAAAGAGAAATAAATAAGTGTAACAAGAACTCTTACGTTTGTGGAGGGTTTAATTTTTACCACGAAAAGCAAAAAGAAAATAAGCTAAAAATATTGAAAGCCAGCCTTTTGCACCCAAAATGCCGGCTTTCCAATTAAATTGGACATTTCATTTGAAAAACGCTTTGATAATACTATGATATACATTTTAGATCAAACAAGTTAATACAACCTTAAAGTTTGCCTTCAAGGTTGAGTTGATAGACTTTCTTTATCTTTTCAAATAAAAGTGGTTTTTCACTTTGAATCTGAGCCTTGTATGATAAAATATGACGCCAAACTTTTTTGGGAACTTCAAATTGACTGAAATCACCGTCCAATACTTTGCCTTCCAGTAAAG
>JAEZNF010000205.1 GCA_023441845.1 Bacillota bacterium
TCCCTTGTGTGGGGAAAACTTGAAGAGGATACCGGTGAAACCAAAGTAAACGCACAGATAGTTGTTGATATGGATGCAATAAAAAGAAAATATAAAGTCAATGAAATTTCCAAAGATGAAATTAGGAAAATAATAAAAGGAGAGGTAAAGGCTGCAAACAGGAATATGCCTTTATATAAGCGCATTCAGGACTATGTTATACGCGAAAATGAGTTTTCCAAAACCACAACCCAAAAAATTAAGAGGCATGCAGAAAAAATGTGAAGAATGAAGAAAATTTAAAAAGGTACTTCAGCTAATTTCTGAAGTACCTTTTTAAAGGCATTTTTAAGTATTATCCCCATTTATAGATAAACACTTTACAATTTAATTTATTGAGCAGCCAAAAAGCGTTAAAGCATCACTATTTCTCTCTGCATATTATTTTAAGGTATAAAGTTGTTTATCTTTATCGAATAACTATACCCGGCTGTCTTTGTCATATGTCAATATACCATCTGACCATAGTCTTTCCAGGTTATAGAAGCTCCTGTCTTCTTCATGGAATATATGCACCACAATTTCTCCATAATCCAAAAGAATCCAGCGGGCGCTGTTATACCCTTCTTTATGGTGCAGCCTATAGCCTAAGTCACGCATTTTTTCTTCCAGCTCATCAGCAAGGGTTTTAATATGTGTCGTAGATGTTCCGCTGCAAATTATAAAGTAATCGGCTAGTATTGAAACTTTGTCTACATTTACTATGTTTATGTCCCTGGCCTTTTTTTGCTCAAGAATTTCAACCGCTTTATCCAGCATTTCTTTTGAACTCAATACTTTTTCATCCTTTCAATGTAACTTTTTATTTTCGGTTTATTATTATACCACTAATAAAGAAATTTTACGAACAAAACTTATTACAATAATTATTTTATGCTTTACAAGGTAAGCTTTGATTTAAGGAATAAAATCTTTACCTAAAATAATGGTCACATCATACTGATATTTTGAGTCAATCTTTTTTATAACCTTGCCCGCTTTTATAATCTTTTTTATTTTGTCACCTAACTTCTTGTCACTTCTTTCAATAATCTGGGTCTCATTAATAATTTTTTTGCTTTGATTATCCTTATTATCAACGACCTCCCCACCATTATCCCGGTCGTCTTCCCTGTTGGATTCAATTCCCGTAGGTAAAGGTGTAGTAGTTTCGTCTTTAGTCTGATCGGCATCAGGAGTATTTGTAGGTGGAGCCTTAGTTACATTTCCGGGAGTATTTACCACGTTACTCTCCTTAGTGCTTATCGGTGTATTCATTGAAACCGGTTTCGCCGTACTTTTCTTATCTTTCTCTCTGGATGTGCTGCCCCTATTTGTTTTAGATTCTGTATCAGCCGTGCCTATTACTACATTACTGTACCCTGCGTTTTTTAATGTTGACTTAACTGTCCCTGACAGCTTTTCATCACCAGAGTAATTTATAATCTCAATGCGGGCATTACCAAGCTTGTCCTCTTCAGCATCATCCGATTTATAGTCATCCCTGGTGTATTTATAAGTGCTAAAATCATCGCTTCTTTCTGTCTGCTGCGGCAAAACAGTTGCCGCAGCAGACTTTTTAGGCTGCGTTATCTTTTTTGCAAAAATATTTGCATCCTTTGAAAAGTTTAGAGCAACTATAAGTGCCATAACTATTAATAAAGTTGACCCTGCCAATAATACAAACTGATCTATGTATCTCTTTATAGTTTTATTTGAACGAGACATCCAAATCCCTCCGGAAATTTATCAAACCTATATCTGAACCGTATAACGTTAAACCCTGTAATCCTTTTCATATGTTTGACCTCTTGCTTTAATAAGGATTATCACAGAATTTCTGGCATTAACAGTATCTGTGTGGATCAACACACCTCTATTGATTAAGTACCCCATTGTCCTATCGAGTGAATTTAAAACAGCCATGTCAATATCTTCGAAAGCAATTTTCCTTGCTTCATGCACCTCGGGAAAATTTCTGCCCGGCTCAATATAATCTGCAATAAATACTATTTTTTCAAGCATACTCATATTCTCACGGCCTGTTGTATGAAATCTTATTGCATCCAGTACAGACTCATCACAAACCGCATATTCTTCTCTGGCAAGTACAGCTCCTATTGAACCGTGCAGGAGTTCGGGCTGAGCTCTTGTTACCGTATCAACAGGTATATCATATCTCCTGCAAGCCTCAAATATTTCCTCGCCTCTTATTTCTCTCGCACAATCGTGAAGCAGGCCTGCCAAAGCAGCTTTACTGGAATCCTCTCCGTATTTTACCGCCAGCTTTACCGCTGTTTCCATTACATTCACCGAATGCCTGTACCTTTTATCGCTTAGAACCAGCTCCAACCTTTTTCTCATATCTTCCAAATCCATAAAAACCATAACCCTTCCAGTACTTTGTATAATCTCATTCTTTACTTTAATTAAAGATTTTACAAATGTACTTCCTCTGTTCTAAGGCCTGCTTTTCTACAGCTTTTAGACTTTACAGGCCAAAGGTTTCTTAAAAATATTTGCGTACAGAGTATTTCGTACCTTTTACCGTTTATACAAATTATTACGTTTTATATAATCTTCCACACACTCAGGTACCATGTATTTAATCGATTTATTACCGTGCACCCTTTCCCTTACCATGGTTGAGGATATTCCAATCAAAGGAATATCTCCTACATGTATTTTCGCCATATATGTAGACCTTAAAAACTCAACCGCACTGTCAAACTCATTTTTTTTGTGTTCGGGCCTTAAAACAGCTATAAATTCGCAGATGGTAAAAACCTTTTCGAAGTTCTTCCACATAAGAATATCATGAACAACATCTGCTCCTATTATAAAATACAAATCGGTATCATGTCCGTATAAATTCTTCAGCTCATTTAATGTATCAAATGTATATGTAAGCCCTTTACGGTCAATTTCAATCCGTGATGCCTCAAAGCAGTTATTTGTACTTATAGCTTCCTTTAACATGCCGTATCTGTGCTCTGCGCTTGTAACATTCGATAAATTCTTATGCGGTGGCAACCCGGTTGGAATAAACAGTATCTTATCGAGTTGGAATTTTTCCCTCAAACTCTCTGCAACCAGTAAATGCCCGAAATGTATAGGGTCAAAGGTCCCACCCGATATCCCTATTTTCTTGCGTTTGTTTTCCATATGTCAATATCAACCTCTTTATTAGTTTATATCCGCTTCATTATAGCATAAAAAAGGCTTCCTATAAAGGGAAACCTTTTTATACTTAGCGGCCATTTCACTATTTCCTGCTTGTTTTGTCAATCATCAGAGCTAATGCCCCGTATACTATTGCATCGTCCTCCAGGGCCGACTTTATAATACTTGTTCCATTCAGTATATCCGGCATTGCAAACCTTTTTATGCGTTCCTTGACGCCAGACAGTATATAATCTCCCACAGCCTCCATAACGCCGCCCCCTAATATCAGCATCTCGGGATTGAACAAATTGACAAGAGACCCTGCTCCTGCCGCAAGATAATATATCGCTCTGTCCAAAACCTCAATTACAAGCTCATCCTTTTCATCAAGGGCTTTTTTTAAGGCTTTGCTCCTAATATTCATTATGTTATCTTCCATCAAATCCTTCAAGACAGTTTTTCTTCCCATTGCTATCTGTGATTTGATCTCCCTAGCTATGGCAATTTTACTTGAATAAGCTTCCAGGCAGCCTCTTTGCCCGCAGTTGCAATACGGCCCCTCTGTATTAAGTACCATATGCCCTACTTCACCGGCTGAGTGATGCGCTCCCGTGTATAATTTATTGTCTATTATTATTCCTCCGCCAACTCCGGTTCCCACAAAAATGCCTACTATATTCTTCCTGTTTACCCCGGCCCCATACTTCCATTCCCCCAGAACTCCCATCTTTACATCGTTTCCAATGTAAAAAGGCACCTTAAACCTGTCTTCTATAACACTTCTAATATTGTAGTTTCTCCACGGAAGATTGGGAGTATAAATTATCTCGCCCTTGTCCTCGTCTATAATGCCTGGAGCACCGGCACCAATTGCAGTCAGGCTGTTTTTATCCATTCCCGATTCGGATATAAGCTCATTTACAAGCTTTATTATTCTTTCTTCGATTTTAAGAAAGCCCTCCTCGGCCTTGGTCTTCTTTTTTACCCTGTAAACTATGTTGTTGTTTTCGTCGAATATAGCTCCAAGAACCTTCGTACCGCCAATATCCAAAGAAATATATGACCTGCCCATGCAATCAACTCCAATAAATATATTTCATATTATTTTCTACACCACGCCTAAATTATCCTTTAAAAAACAAAAAAACTTAAGATGCTGTAAAAAGACACCTTAAGCTTTTATTATCCATTTTGAGGCCTTATTGCATCAAACAGATGTATGCATTATATAATTATCGCACTAATGATCCGTAACGCATAAAATTTAGGATATGAATTATGAGCCATTATATCCTTATGAATTATAGTACTTTTTCCCAATATCCTTCCTGAAATGCGCATCGGTAAAGGATATTTTAGAAACTCCCTCGTACGCTCTTTTTATAGCTTCGTCCATAGAAGAATCAATAGCTGTAACACCTAATACGCGGCCACCTGCGGTAAGGAATTTTTCGTTTTCCCTTTTGGTACCTGCATGGAATACCACTATATTTGAATCTCCTTCAGCTTCATAAAGACCGGTTATTTCATATCCTGTCTTATACTGCTGCGGATATCCTCCCGAAGCCATTATAACGCAGACACATGCACCGTCGCTCCACCTTAAATCTATCGAATCAAGTTTCTCATCAATTATTGCATTAAATATCTCAACCAAATCACTCTCAAGCCTTGGCAATATAACCTGGGTTTCAGGGTCTCCGAATCTCGCATTGTACTCAAGAATCTTAGGACCGTCCTTTGTAATAATAAGGCCGAAATACAGTATCCCCTTAAATGTCCTGTTTTCTTTATTCATCGCGTCAATTGTGGGCTTGTAAATGTTCTCCATGCAAAACGCCTCAAGCTCCGGAGTATATATTTTGCTTGGGGAAAACGTGCCCATTCCGCCTGTGTTAAGTCCTTCATCATTGTCAAATACCCTCTTGTGATCCTGAGAGCTTACCATCGGCTTAATTGTCTTTCCGTCTGTAAATGCCAGAATGGAAACCTCGGGACCTACCAGGAATTCTTCAATAATTATTTTATTGCCGGCATCCCCAAACACCCTGTCATGCATCATGCTGTTAACAGCCTCCTGTGCCTCTTCAAAGCCCTGGGCTATTATAACGCCTTTTCCAAGGGCTAGTCCGTCAGCTTTGATTACAATGGGGTAATTCTGATGCCTTAAATACTCTATTGCATGCTCGCTATTATCAAATGCCTCATATTTTGCGGTAGGCAGATTATATTTTTTCATCAGTTCCTTGGCAAAGGTTTTGGAGCCTTCAATTAAAGCAGCTGCCTTCCTCGGTCCGAACGCCCTTATGCCTGCACTTTCCAATGCATCTATCATTCCGGCGACAAGCGGATCATCAGGCGCTACCATTACCATATCAATCTTGTTTTCAACAGAGAACTTAACAATTCCCTCTATATCCAATGCCTTTATAGGTACACACTCAGCAAGCGTAGAAATTCCGCCATTTCCGGGAGCACAGTATATTTTTTCAACCAAAGGACTTTGGGCAATTTTCCATACAATGGCATGCTCGCGTCCTCCGCCTCCCACAACAAGAATCTTCATCCCGTTCCCTCCAATTTAAATATTATTATCCTTAATGTTTAAAGTGTCTTAATCCTGTAAATATCATGGCTATGCCCAGCTTATTGCATGCATCAATGGATTCCTGGTCCTTAAGCGACCCTCCCGGCTGAACTATAGCAGTAATACCGGCCTCCGCTGCTGCTTCGACGCAATCCGGGAACGGAAAAAACGCATCTGAAGCAAGCACCGCACCCTTCGCCCTATCTCCGCTATATTCTATAGCTATTTTAGCAGCCATTATCCTGTTGGTCTGACCAGGTCCCACTCCTAATGTCTGCCTGTTCTTTGCAATAACTATACCGTTTGACTTGGTATGCTTAACAACCTTCATAGCAAAAATCATATCGTCCAATTGCCCTGCTTCAGGCTTTTTGTCAGTTACTTCTTTTATATCACTTTTATTTACCAGTTCTCTATTTACGTTCTGGACCAGCAAGCCGCCTGCTACCTTTTTCATTTCCAGACTGCCTTCCGGTAGTTTTGCAGATATATCGTCAAGCTGCATTACACGGATGTTCTTCTTCTGCATGAGAATTTCCAGAGCTTCCTTTGTAAAAGAAGGAGCTATTATGATTTCTATAAATATTTTATTTATTTCCTGGGC
>JAEZNF010000287.1 GCA_023441845.1 Bacillota bacterium
TTGGGTCTCCATATACCTTGATGACGATGAGGCCTTTGATATATGGACCAGGGAAGTCGGAGTCCCTGCAGACAGGATAGTCCGCATGGGCAAAAAGGACAATTTCTGGGAAATAGGCATAGGTCCCTGCGGTCCTTGTTCGGAAATATACTTTGACAGAGGCGCAGATAAAGGTTGCGGTGAACCGGACTGTGTTGTTGGATGCGATTGTGACAGGTATATCGAATTCTGGAACCTCGTATTCACCCAATTCAACAGGGATGAGGAAGGTAACTATTCCAGGCTGGCAAAGCCGAATATCGACACAGGTATGGGATTGGAAAGGCTGGCCTGCATTATGCAGGACGTGAATAACCTGTTTGAAGTGGATACCGTTAGAAATGTATTAAATTATATATGTAAGATAGCTGGTGTCGAGTATGGAAAATCCGATAAAACGGATGTGTCCATAAGGGTAATCACCGACCATATAAGAAGTACCACCATGATGGTTTCGGACGGCATCATCCCATCCAACGAGGGACGCGGTTATGTGTTAAGAAGGCTTTTAAGGCGTGCTGCAAGGCATGGAAAGCTGCTTGGCATCAATAAACCATTCCTTTACGACGTAGCAATGGTTGTAATAAACGAATCAAAGGAAGCATATCCCGAATTAGCCGAGAAGGCCGATTATATACAAAAAGTAATTACCATTGAGGAAGAAAGATTCGATGTTACCGTTGACCAGGGGCTCAGTATCCTTAATGAATTTATCTCGGAAACCAAACAAAACAATCAAAATATAATAACAGGAGACAAAGTGTTTAAACTTCACGATACTTACGGTTTCCCGTTGGATTTAACCAGAGAAATTGCTGAGGAAAACTGTTTATCCGTAGATGAAGAAGGCTTTAAAACCGAAATGGCAAAGCAAAAAGAAAAAGCCCGTGAAGCCCAAAAAAATAAAGAAAATGCCGGCTGGGACGAAAACATATTCTCCAACCTGGATAAAAACATCAAAACAGAATTCGTAGGATACGGCAGTTTCGCAAGTAATTCCAAAATACTATATATTGTAAAGGATAATGAAATAGTCCAAAATGCTCAGGAAGGCGATGATATAACCGTTATTCTCGACACAACTCCGTTCTACGCCGAAAGCGGCGGTCAGGTCGGTGATACGGGATATATTGAGACAAAAACCGGATCGGTAAAAATAAATGACTGCAGAAAAACAGCCGACGGTAAATACCTTCACACCGGAACAGTTGAAAAAGGGTTAATAGAAACCTCTACTATTGCAGATGCAAAAATTGATGTACAAAGCAGAATGGCAACCGCAAGGAATCACACTACTACGCATCTATTGCAGAAATCCTTGCGTAATGTGCTCGGAAGTCATGTTAACCAGGCTGGTTCACTGGTAGAACCGGACAGGCTAAGATTTGACTTTTCACACTTTTCCGCAATATCGGCAGAGGATTTGCAGACCATAGAGAGGGAAGTTAATGAAAAAATACTCGAAAACCTACCTGTTACTACTGAAGAAATGGGCATAGACGAAGCCAAAAAGCAAGGGGCTACCGCTCTGTTCGGTGAAAAATACGGCAATGTCGTTAGAGTTGTAAAAATAGGCAATTACAGCATGGAGCTTTGCGGAGGCACACATATTACATCTACATCACAGGCAGGCCTTGTTAAGATTTTGGGAGAAAGCGGCGTTGCTGCGGGCGTAAGAAGAATTGAAGCCTTAACAGGTCAGGGCGCAATCTCATACTATAATAAAAAAGAAGATCTTTTGAACGAAGTGGCTTCAGCATTAAAGACCAGCCCTCAGGACAGTGTAAAAAAGGTAGAAGCCCTGTCAAGCGAAATAAAAAATGCTCACAAGGAAATCGAACAGCTTCGCAGCAAGCTGGTTAGCGGTTCAATTGATGACGTTCTTTCCAAAGCCGTTGAAATAAAGGGAGTAAAAGTTGTTTGTGCCCGTTTTAACCAGCTTGATATGGATGCCTTGAGAAATACTTCGGACATGTTGAAAAACAAAGCTGGTTCCGGCGTTCTTGTCCTTGCTTCCGACTTCGGTGATAAAGTTAATTTCGTAGTTACCGCAACCAAAGATGTTCTTGATAAAGGCATTCATTCGGGGAATATTATTAAGGAAGTTGCCAAGATTGCCGGCGGAGGCGGAGGCGGACGTCCGGACATGGCCCAGGCAGGCGGAAAAGATATATCAAAAATAGACGAGGCATTAAACTACAGCCTTAAAGTAATCGAATCTCAAGTAAAATAGGGAGGTTTACCATGAGTGATTGTATTTTTTGTAAAATTATTAATAAGGAACTGCCTTCAACGACAGTTTATGAAGATGACAAGGTGTGTGCATTCACCGACATTCATCCCGCTGCACCAGTTCATGTACTTATAGTACCAAAAGAACATATTGAAAGTTTAAATGCTGTCAATGAGAAAAACGCAGATTATATTATTCATATTCATAAGGCGGCTAAAAAAATAGCAGAAAAATTGGGAATTTCAGAGAAAGGTTATAGGATAATTAATAACTGCGGCCCGGATGGAGGACAGACTGTTTTCCATCTGCACTACCACATTTTAGGTGGAAAAGACCTTGGACCGAAGGTTTTATAGCTCTATAATCGATAAAAATTTCTGTTATAAACAATAAAACCATTAATTCCTTGTTAATTACTGCGTTTTAAACTAATTTACTATTGACTTTATTTTGACAATTAATATATAATATTATATGTGCTGCATCTAGTTTTATTTCCATTAATAGACAGACTAGGATTTACAGATTATTCTTGGCACAATTGTTACCATCGGAGGGAGGGATATACATGTCTGAAGTAAGGGTTAAAGAAAACGAATCCCTTGATAGTGCTCTTAAGAGATTCAAAAGACAATGCGCTAAAGCCGGCGTATTATCAGAGATTAGAAAAAGGGAACACTATGAAAAGCCAAGTGTTAAAAGGAAAAAGAAGTCTGAGGCTGCAAGAAAAAGAAAATTTAAATAAGCATAAATAGGAGGCAGACTTATGTCCCTTAAGGAAAGACTGCTTGAAGACATGAAGATTGCCATGAGGGATAAGGATATTAATAAGAAAAATGCTGTCCAAATGGTGAGAGCAGCGATTCTTCAGGTAGAAAAAGACAACAAGGTTTCCCTTGATGACGATGGTATAATCGATGTAATATCTAAAGAAGTTAAAAAGAGAAAAGATTCCTTGGCCGAATTTGAAAAAAGCGGCAGGCAGGATTTGATCGATAACCTAAAAGTTGAAATAGAGATTCTCATGAAATACCTTCCGGAGCAGCTGACTGAAGAAG
>JAEZNF010000598.1 GCA_023441845.1 Bacillota bacterium
CATCAAACCTATACGGCTTTCCGGTCAGCTGAACCCTTATGCCTTCCTTTTCCAGTACAATTTCTTCATCATTCCTTATAAGGCTGAGTATACCTACACCTTCTAGCAGCCCAAGCATTGTTCTGCCTATTGTGTCGGGATTCTGCCCGAAAATATCATGGTTTCCCGCTATCGTATATATAGGCTTGCTAAAGTTTTTTATAATAGCCGCAAACTCCCTTACTACAGCAGGCGAAACATCCGGTCTGTCGAACCAGTCCCCTCCGTGAAGTATATAATCTATATTTAATTCATCACTTATAGTTCTTACTTCGTTAAATTTGCTTTTAAGGGTTTCATAAAAATCATCTGTCCTGTTCCTTGGGGTTGTACCTTTTATGTGAGTATCGGTAAAATATAAAAACCTCATACATAAGCTCTCTTTCAACAAGCGATTGATTTTAAGGTGCCAAACCTCTAAATATTATACCACAAAGGTATTATTTTCAATTACCTATTTAGAAATTTATTCATAAACATTTTGATTATTTTGTAAAAGTATATTACAATTAAATATAATTTATAAGTTTCAATTGTGAGGGGAGAATTTATTTTAGTAATGGATATCGGTTCTATTATAGCAAAGCTTTCGGATTATATGGTTTCTACACCCATTTATATACCGATTATATCATTTATAGCAATATTACTTGTATACCTGATAAACAAAAAATACTTATGGACTGTTTCTAAAGTAGTGTTTGGTCTGGTTCTGGCCGTGTCAATTTACGAGATTATTGTTAATACTCCGGATATAAATGTCTTAGATCGAATAAAAACCTATTTTACAGGCAGTGACTACTCTTCCGGTTTTTATTACTTGTACCTGCCATTGTTCATATTCAGTTTTTTATTTTCAATTCTATTTTCTATAGTAGATAAGATAAAAAACAAAATTGAAGTAAAAATCAACAAGCTTCCAAGATAGTAAAAAAGGTTTTTTATTAAAAATGGTATTAATAATTAATAAGGGACGGCATTAATTTTCCGTCCCTTATTTTCATTTTATTTTAATATTGTCTTTTATGGAAAGGCAAAACCCCCTCTTTTTTTGTACTCTCTTTAGGTAATGAAACTTCATTCCGAACAGTTTTTCATTGTTTTAATTATCGTCACCACTATTAATTTTAACACGTCCGTTTTTGGTCTCAATTTTTGTTCCATCATCTCCAACCCTAACTCCATCTTTCTTTGCATCTATCTTTGTTTCTTTATCATTTACTTGTATCTCTTCTTTTCCGGCAGCATTACTTCGTCCGCTTTTCTTGCCGCACCCTGCAATAGATACAATTATAAAGGCAGCTAATAATAAAACGCCTGCTTTTTTTAAAATCATTTGAATTCCTCCTCAAATTAATTTTTAGTTATCCATATATTTTCAATTTCCGGCTTTTGTTTTTGTCATTTTCTTAATACATTGAACAGCATTTCTTTGGATATAAGTAATAGAAAAATCCACATTGGCTTTAAACATTTATTAAAACAGCCTATTACAATTATATTTTCAGCATTACTAAAAAATATCAAGCCTTTATATTTGATTTATTATTTTCAGCAGTTTTAGTACCTGAATTATAGCTATCTTCTACAATTTTACCGTCAGTGATTAATATATTCCTTTTGCAGTAAGAAGCAATACTTTTGTCATGTGTAATAATAATTATTGTTTTTCCTTCATTGTTAATCTCGCTAAGTAATTCCATCATTTGTTGACCTGTTTTTTGATCAAGTGCTCCTGTAGGTTCATCTGCAAGTATTATATCTGCGTTACTTACCAGAGCTCTAGCTATGGCAGTTCTTTGTTGTTGTCCTCCTGAGAGCTCCGTTGGCCTTTTGTTTGCCAGGTTCCCAATACCCAATTTATTCAGATAGTTCATTATTACATCCTTCTTTTCTTTACGTGACATTTTTCTATGGCACAGAGGGAGTTCAACATTCTCATATACACTATAGCTATTAATAAGTGCAAAGTTTTGAAATATAAAGCTTATCTCTCTGTTTCGTATAAGGTTAAAATCACGCCTTTTCAATTTACTTACATCTCTTCCTTTAAGGAAATATTGCCCTGACGTTGCAATATCCATACATCCCAATATATTTAGAAGCGTTGATTTTCCTGATCCTGAAGGACCCATTACAGAGATGTAGTTTCCCTGATAAACCTCAATATTTACTTTATTGAGGGCAACAACTTCAGATTCACCTTTTCCATATTTTTTTACAGTATCAATAAGTTTAATTATAGCATCCATTTTTACTAATTTCCTCCTGTAAGCTCTTTTGCTGTCAGCTTTAATATTCTTTTAACCGGAAAAATGCATGAAAGAACACATGTTAGAATAGATATCAAAGCAGCTAAAAAATAAACACCTATACTTAAGTTATCCATATCAATACGCAAAAACGCAATGATTTCTTTTGAATTTACAATAATACACGCTGTAAAAAAAGCTGCTATGGATATAAGTAATATCTCTGTACAAAAAATGCCGATTATATGCCTCATTCCGGCACCACAAGCTATTCTTATTCCAATTTCCCTTTTACTGCTTTCGATGCTATATATAATAAGAGATGACATCCCGAAAATAGCGACAGAAGAAAGAAACAAAATTGAAAAAAGTCTTAAATATGACTGCTCCATATTATTTTCCCTTTCAGACTTAAAATACTCATTGAGGGTGTATATACCTACTGAAAATCCATATTTTTCAGCTATTTGGCATATTTTTGATTTTAAATTTTTATCAAAAGTTTCTTTACTAATGAGGTAGTTATTCATTAAAACAGCACTTCTGTAATTAGTTTCAAAATAAGGGCCCGGCTTGTCCGTGAGGACTACAAACGTATAATCAATATTCACCATATTAAAATTAATTCCATCTCCATCCATATTGAGCCATCTACTACCTTTATCAAGAATACCTATAACCTTACATTTAAATATGCCATTTTTTGATTCAAAAGTATCTCCTATTTTGAAAGCATCCTTATAACCATATCCTAAAATAACAGGCCTTAATTCATTATTCCAAATTATTGCATCGGCTTTTAAACCTTCTAAAATACGATTTTTGATTAAACTGTTAAACAGACCATAATCAGCAGACAGTACTTCAACAGAAAGATTATCCTTTTTAGTCTGATAATTTTTTTCAGGTAATTTCCTTTCCAGTTTCTCATTATATCTTTTTTGTTCATCCACAGCTTTATTTTCAGCGTCGACAAAAGCCTCGTTTTCTTTCAGAGTAGAAAAGGATGTACCTACACTGAAATAATTTCCAAGAACATCTACCCCATCTATTTTCTTTACTTCCATAAGAAAATCCCCTGCATCTTTGTGGGTTTTCTCCGAATCACTTACAGTATTGATTACCAACTTACAGCATTTATCAAAATCAGCAACAATACCTTGCCTTTTTTCTCTTTCCATCTGGTTAATTCTCACATAAGAATTAACCAGTGCAAATGCTATAATAAATATCAAAGAAAATTGCAGCCACACCAATAACATCGAAATTTTTTTCCTTCCAATGGAATGAAGCAAAGCTTTTATAATGTACATTAAATCGCCCCCTAACACTTTAACGCTTCTACCGGTTGAATCGATAAAATTTTCATACTTGTATATATAGTAGTAAGAAGCGTTGAAACAAAAACCAGAACCAGTGAAACCAGAATTGTTTCATAAGAAAAAACCTGAAGCATTCCTGTAAAGTGTTGTAAAGATTTAAAAATAATCCAATGAATAAATGTTGCCAGACTTGCTCCTGCGGAAAAAATCAAAAGCATTTCTCTGAATATCATAGTAAAAATATGATGGTTTGAGTGGCCAAATGCTTTTCTTATACCTATCTCAAAGCTTCTTTTTGAGATCCAGTTTAGTGCTATATTTAAAGAGTTTATCAGAGATACTATAAAAAAAATGTATATAACAAAATTGTCAAAGTTCCGTGGAGATATTGCTTTCCAAAAGCTCATTCTGTTCGGAACTACCTTCTGAACCTTTATAAGTTCAATTCCTGTTTCTAAAAACAAACTTTTGAGCCTATCAAGAAGTTTTTCAACGCTACCTGATTTACTGTAAACCGTCATTAAAATTTGCGGTTCCGAAAGATTGCTTTGCTCATTTTCCGGAAAAGAGCTTATCGAAAAATAAACTGCACCATCCCATACTGATTTTCTGTTTTTATATCCTATTACTCCTATTACCTCATACTTTGTCCCTGACATTGTTACAAATTTTTTACCGTTAATCTCAGGAAGCAGTAACTCTAACTCCTTTCCTACAAGTGCAACTTTATCTTTATTTTTTACATTATCATATGTGAAATAGCTTCCTTTAAGGAGAGGAAATATTCCACTCTTTCCATTGAATATTTCAGGGTAAACTCTAGGAATACCGTTATTCCATTCAGAAACCGGTATATTTATCCCATTTAAATAAAGTCCTTCGTCTTGTGAAAAGGTATTATAGAGCTTCTCCCAAACAAAACCGGTAATCTTTCCATTTGGGTTGATTGCCAATTGATATTGTTGCCCGGCAGCCAATTCATACCTCGTATTAAGCTTTTGCTGCATAGCAATTGAACTACTTATCCCAACAGATGTCACAAGCATAGAAACAAGGACTCCTGTGATAAAAAATAATGTTGACGTTTTAAATCCGTCTGTGAATAGATTCCTAAATATTTTCATGTTACAAGCCTCCTCATACATGTTGTTAAAACAAAGGCTAATGATTATAAATTATACAAGAATTTACCTGAAATAGCAAAGATAAAACCCATCCCATTAAAGTAAAGATGCTTTCATCATCTGTTAAAGCTATGGTTTTAACTCATTTTTTTTAGGACATACAAAAATTCAAATTTACCGTTTTTTTGAGAAATCATTGCAATAAAAATAGATTTATAATATACTTTTTTTGGATATATTTATTACCTGATAATAGCATCAATTAATAAAGTACTATTGATCGGTAAAGTAAAATAATTATGTTTATAATATAAAATTTAAGGAGTGTGTCAAAATGGAATACTTTTTAACCGAAGAACAGAAAATGATTAAAGAACTGGCTGCTAAAATAGCAGATGAGAAAATTGCCCCTGTTGCCCTCCATTACGATGAAGAAGGCATATTTCCACATGACATAGTTAAAGTTTTAGCCGATTCCGATCTTTGCGGCGTTTACATCGAAGAAAAGTACGGTGGATTAGGCGGCGGTATTCTTGAAATGGCCCTTGTCGTTGAAGAATTAAGCAGGGCATGCGGAGGAATCGCTCTTTCATTCGCCGGCACAGGTTTGGGTACTTTTCCCATCATCCTTTTCGGAAATGAAGAACAAAAATCAAAGTATCTACCCGATATAGCTTCGGGTAATAAACTGGCAGCGTTTGGACTGACTGAAGCCAACGCAGGCAGTGATGCAGCAGGTATACAGACGACAGCTGAACTAAAAGGCGACGAATATGTGTTAAACGGTACCAAGCAGTGGATTACAAACGGCGGAGAAGCCGATATATATACAGTTATTGCCTGTACAAACAGAGCAAAAGGTGCAAGAGGCTTCAGTGCTTTTATAGTTGAAAAAGGCACACCGGGTTTTTCATTCGGCAAGAAGGAAAATAAAATGGGCATAAGAGCTTCATGTACAAGAGAATTGGTTTTTGAAGACTGCAAAATCCCTAAAGAAAACCTTCTGTCTAAAGAAGGAATGGGCTTTATTGTTGCCATGAAGACTCTTGACAGAACAAGGCCCGGTGTTGCGGCTCAAGCTCTGGGTATTGCACAGGGAGCATTTGACGAAGCTTTAAAGTATTCAAGGGAAAGGGTTCAATTCGGTCAGTCAATATCCTCATTCCAGGCAGTTCAGCATATGCTGGCAGATATGGCCATCCAGATCGAAGCATCAAGATGTCTTGTCTACCAGACATGCAGACATATTGACAGCGGTGCCAAAGATATATCGAAAGAGTCGGCAATGGCCAAAGTTATGGCGTCGGATACAGCTATGAAGGTAACAACCGATGCGGTACAAATACTTGGCGGTTACGGATACATGAAAGAGTACCCGGTTGAAAAGATGATGCGTGATGCCAAGATAACACAGATCTATGAAGGAACAAATCAAATTCAGAGAAATGTTATAGCTCTTGAACTGATTAAGGGATTGTCCAGAAAATAATTTTTAAAAAGGCTTTAATTATAACACAGTTGAAGCCTTAATATTAATATGAAAGTTATCAAATTTCCATATAAGACGAGGTGTTATTAAATTGAACGTTATAGTATGTGTAAAGCAGGTTCCTGCGACAACCGAAGTTAAAATGAACAAGGAAACCAACACAATAATCCGTGAAGGAATAGAATCCATTATTAATCCATTTGACTCCTATGCCGTAGAAGAAGCCTTAAGAATCAAGGATAAGACAAACGGCAAGGTAACTGTAATAAGTATGGGTATACCTTCTGTTGCCGATCTTTTAAAAGAAACCATAGCCTTGGGGGTTGATGAAGCCGTATTGTTAAGTGACAGGGCTTTTGCCGGTGCAGACAGCCTTGCCACCTCCTATGCCCTTTCTATGGGGATCAGGAAAATAAGCAGCTATGATTTGATTATATGCGGCAAACAGGCGACCGACGGAGACACAGCCCAGGTTGGGCCAAGCCTGGCAGAGAAACTCGGAATACCTCATACAACATATGTAAGAAAGATTGAGGAAATCCGTGAGGGATATATAAGGTGCCAGAGAATGACCGAGGATGGTTATGAAACAATTGAAATGTCTCTGCCTGCTGTAATTACAGTTGTTAAGGAAATCAACGAACCAAGGCTCCCTTCCATAAAGGGCATGATGAGAGCAAAAAAGGCTGTAGTTACCGTTTGGACTGCCGATGACGTTGAGGCAGATAAAAATTTATGCGGTCTTACAGGGTCTCCGACTCAGGTTGTCAAGACATTTGTACCTGTTCACGAAGTACAGAGCGAAATGTTTACCGGTACTCCGCAGGAGCAGGCTAAAGGCCTTGCCGACAAGCTTTTAACAATTCAGTTCAAGACGTGTAAATAACGGAGGTAAATCATATGGCAAGTATAAATATTATTGCGGAAAAGTGTGTGGGCTGTGAATTATGCGTCGGAGGATGTCCGTTCGGCGCAATAAAGGTGGAAGAAAAAAGGGCTGTCATATCGGATAACTGTACCCTCTGCGGTGCTTGCGTATCTTCATGCAAGCTTAAAGCCATAGACTTTAAAAAGGATGAAACGGAAGGTGTCTCCGATTTATCTTCCTATAAGGGTGTCTGGGTTTTCGGAGAACAGAAAAACGGCATCCCTGCAAATGTAGCTCTTGAGCTTTTGGGAGAAGGCCGGAAGTTGGCCGTTCAACTGAATGTTCAATTATCGGCTGTCTTAATGGGTGAAAATATTGATAATACAGCTAAAACCCTGGTTTCCTACGGAGCCGATAATGTATATATGGTAGATCACCCCTCCTTAAAGAACTTCAACGATGAATCTTATACCGATATTTTCGTCCAGTTGATAAAAAAATACAAACCCGAAATTGTGCTTATGGGTGCCACAACTTACGGCAGATCCCTCGGCCCTCGTGTTTCATCAAGACTGAATACCGGACTGACTGCTGACTGTACAGGGCTTGAAATTGACCCTGAAAGAAAAATACTCCTTCAGACAAGGCCCGCATTCGGCGGAAACCTGATGGCCACCATAATATGCCCCAACCACAGGCCCCAGATGTCCACAGTAAGGCCGAAAGTCATGAAAGCCCTTGAACAGGACAAATCGAGAAGCGGTGAAATAATAAGGCCTGATGTTGTAATTCCCGAAAACTTAAAGGTAAAAGTTCTTGATGTTGTAAACAACCTTTGTGAAATGGTCAACCTTACCGAAGCAGACATTATTGTATCGGCAGGACGAGGTATTGGTAATCCCAAAAATCTGGCCCTTGTTGAAGAACTTGCACATGTTCTGGGTGCTGCCGTAGGCGCATCCCGTGCGGTTGTTGACGCAGGCTGGATTGAATATTCGCACCAGGTAGGCCAGACAGGTAAAACAGTCGGTCCGAAAGTATATTTTGCATGCGGTATTTCGGGAGCAATCCAGCATCTTGCAGGAATGTCCTCATCAGATACCATAATTGCCATTAACAAAAATGCCGATGCCCCAATTTTCAGGATTGCCACCTTCGGTATAGTGGGCGATGTCCTTGAAGTTCTGCCTGCACTTATTAGTGAATTCAAAACAAGACTTTAATAATATTTTCTTGATAAATAAGGCCGGTTCTTATTTTAACCGGTCTTATTTATTAAGTGCCATTCCTTATTATTCCTGATTCTTAAGAATATTTCTTAATCCATATAAATCAGTAAATGATTATGATTATATATTGAAAAATTTAATTTTCGTGATATTGTATAAGGCTGGTCATTACGCTTCGCTTCATTGCTCGCCTGTGCATCCTAGTGCAGCGTGGCGTAATTGACTTTACAATTGGAATAATCAGGAGTTAAATAGCATCGAATGGTTGACATAAAATACATTTGCAACAATGAAAAAAGTGATGGTATAAATAAAA
>JAEZNF010000307.1 GCA_023441845.1 Bacillota bacterium
TACCTGGCTCCTTTACAATATCTGAAGAATTCTGTACATTCTTAAGCATAATTTCTCGCAGTGGACGATATAAGCCAACAAAAACCGCTATGGTATCTTTTGGTACTTTTGGCGCGGTAGAAATAAGGGAAAACAGTAGCTTTGGAAGAATATAAGGCTCGGTGCAGTTCATAAGCCCAGACTGCATAGACCAGCAATGGAGAGAAGCGGAATGACCCGTCCTTCTCCTTTTGCAGGATTTCCAGTCTAGAAGGCCCTAATAAAAAATAAAGAAGAATATGGTTTACATAGAACAATCTGATACTATATAATAAAAATGATTAATTTAATTTAGTTTTCATAGGGTGGACAATAAATAATAAATTATATAAAATATTTGGTTGTTCCTCAATTTAATAGTACTTTAGATTAACCGAGGTTACATTCAAGAAGCAATAAACATAACAAAATATAGTATTCAAGTTTTAAAGATTTTGTTATTAATTGTATCAATAATACTGACAACCGAACATATTATTATGAATGTATAGACTTACAAGTATTCTATTAGGAGGATTTATCGTGGAGAATTTAATAACCGAAGAGAAAAAAGAACAGAATGTTGATGTGGGTAGTATGCCGATATGGGAAAGAGTAGGCCGATTGGCTGATATTGCAGATCCGGAAGAATACTTCAGATGTTGTGAAGATGTTGTTCCGCTGGTTATCAATGAAGTCAAGCAGGTAAACAGTGAGGTAAGGCTTTTGTTCGGGAAGCCTGGTGATGCTCATCCGTGGGTTATTTCTGTTAATAAAAAGGTAAAGTTATACAGGGTAATTCAAAAATTAGTTAATCTACTGTCTGAAGATAGTCCCATCAGAATAAAAATGCAGACTGAAGCTAAAGCAGTAGATGTGTATATGGGAATATTAAAGTTAAAGATATGCATGGATATGCTGCAGGTATTTGCGGATTCATATAGGAGAATGCTTCCTGCAGATAGCACCAATTCAAAACTTAAAGTTGATTTGACTTTTATTGTAAACACAGCAATTGATATTAACGATGACCTCAATAGGGATCTGGAAAGTACTAAATTGAGAAAAAGTTCATATATATAATGCTTTTCTTTTGCGGGAATCTTATTCATTCATTTTAGGATTGGATCAATGATAAAAAAGTAAAACATGGTTGACATATGAAAAACTATTGGATATAATTGTATTAAAGTTACAGTTTAGTCGGTAAATAATTGTTTTCTTAAGAGGCATAAAAGTACTCAAAGGAGGGATTGATTGAGAATTAGGTTCAGCTGGATATTAAAGTTGAGCCAGGATTCTATTATCCGGCTTTAAAATATATAGGGACATATGCTTTTAAAGATATGTCCCAATTTCATGTTTAAGAATATTTGAAATAAAATTTTAAATCCATCTTTACAATTGATAAATTATATGCTAGAATTGAATGCGTCGTCGGGGTGTGGCTCAGTTTGGCTAGAGTGCTTGCTTGGGGTGCAAGAGGTCGCGTGTTCAAGTCACGTCACTCCGACCATAGAAAAATAGCGAGGTTCAGAAATTGAACACTCGCTATTTTTATGTATTTTATACCCCTATAACCACCCTATTTTATTTAGTCCGGAATTGTAGTTGAATAACCTTACCCATTTTATTTCTTTCTTCCTCTTCCTGTTCTCGCAATATTTTTTCCATATCTGATTCAATATTAAGGAATGTATCATCAATTTGATTTGCAGTCTCATCCATAGTGTCATTAATCATATCACCGTACATATCCAGGGTCTGGGTGCTCTCATCATGCCCGAGTATCGATTGAATCTCTGATAGGGAGAGTCTCTTCCTGTTCATGAAAACAAAAGTATGTCTCAGACAGTGGGGACTTGCCTTTATGCCTACCTTTTTAGCTGCACGGTAAAAAACTGTGAAGTACGAATTCGGATGGAGCATTGCCCCCTTATTGCTTGGGAATATAATATCTGTCTTTTTTAGTTCAGGATTATAGAGGATAGGATTTCCCTCTTCTTTTAACATTCTCTTTTGTGCCTCAAGGTATTTTAATGCCGTCTTAGATAATGGCACATAGTGTATTCGTGAATTTTTTGTATCTCCAAGTCCTGCAGAGCTATTGCTCTCATCTACTACGATTCTTTTATTTTTATTGTCAATATCGGACCATCTAAGAGCCAGAATCTCTCCGCGCCTTAAGCCGGTAACCAACATAAATTTTGCTGACCAAATCCATCTTGATTGCTCAAGACCTTTATAAAGGTTAGCTAATTCTTCTAAGGTTAGTGTCTTCCGAGGTTTGGCTTGTTTTTTAGGGATTTCAATATCCACTACAGGATTGGCAGCGATATATTTATTGTCGAATGCCTCAGCAAAAGCAAGGTTCATTACTTTCCTTGCATGTTTCATGGTCCAAGTAGATGCACCGTCACGCTCCCAGATAACATCTCCGGCCTTATTTTGCCTTTCGAGATGCTTTGTATTCATGGCTGCAATAACGTGCTGAATGTCATACGGTTTGACTGACTGTATCTTTCTTCGCCCTATTTCCGGCTTGATATGGCTTTTATAGATAAACATATATTGTTTATATGTAGCATCTTTTTTAAGGGGTTTTACGTACGT
>JAEZNF010000409.1 GCA_023441845.1 Bacillota bacterium
CTACATACAGGTCTAAACAATGCTATTAATCATTGTCTATATCTTTAAGATCTAGGTTTAGTTCTCTCGCGATATTCTTCAAAGATATAATGTTATTCAAAGTATACTCAAGTTCCTTACCGGAATAAAATTTTTATTTATTGCACTACTTCGGTTCTTCCTGTTTTGTTGTGTTCATAATAACCGTACCCCTTTTCTAAATAGATAGATTAACTTTTAGATAAACCAGATAAATACAAGGTATTTTTCATAATACTTATACTCAAGTTCACAAATCTTATATATTAACTTTATTCAATCATTTATATCCTTTTGTTTTTGAATAATTTGCGATAATTCTTTAAAGAACAATTGGTAATATTCAACTTCATTATTATAAAGACACTCCAACTTATCTACAATATGTACCATAGCTTTTTCATTATACCTTTTCGATATAAGATATTTCATTAAGTAAGCCCTGGTAATACTGATATTTTGAATGATTTGTTCCAACTCTGATTTACCTTTATAAGAAGGTCCTAATAATTTCTGATTTTTATAATCTTCCAGATATTTTGACCGTATTATATTATTAAGCATGAATATTAAGTCGTTTATATTGTTTTGAAGCATTTCCTCATTTACAACAATTTTAGAAAAATTCTGTGTAGCCTTCTTAAGACCTTCCAATCTTCTAAAAAGCAGCTCTTTATGTTTTATATAATATTTTGCCATCAAAAGTAATTGATCTTGTATAACAAACTCACTTCTTTTAAAATACCTGGTCTCCTCTTTTTTATAAAACTCATAATAAATTGGTGTATTCATTTCTACATGGAAGTTTTTCAAATAACCTTCATATGCATTAGAAATCTCTGAATATTTTATTCTACGCTTCTCATAAGTAAGGCTATCTGCGTCCAGCTGCTCAACAATCAAAAACTCACCTGTAATGTTATCATATCCAAAGAATAAAAGAGTATGGGGAAGATGCTGCCTATAAAACAAATCTTTCCTAATAGATTCATAATAACCATCTACCCATAAAATAACGGGCATACCCGCATCAATAGCCTTTTTTATCCGGTTTATTATATCCTCACAGTAATCCATAGTCCGGTACTCAATACCATACTCCCCTAACAACTCTTGTAAAGTTTTATACGGAAGATATTCAACATCAAAAAATGGTATAAACTGGCTCACCCGCTTCTCGGCTTCATATATGTTTTGTTCATTTGCAAAATTCTTAGCCGTATTTGATTCAAAATACTCCCTATAGATAATAATATCGTTAGTAATTATAGGTAATATTGGAGCGTTGAAATATTTCAAAACCGGGAATAGAGAATTAAAAAAACAACTTTTGAAAAAGATCTCATTAAATGGCTCAATGTTGCTTAGTGTACAAAAGTCACAATCCTGTTGAGAAGATTCCTTCGACAAAAGCGTATCTTTTTTAATATCACCTTTCTCTAAAGTATTTTTATCAATATAATCAGATAATTCTGAAATTGATGGATAGGCAAAAACATCAGAAATATTTATTATCCCGGGATATACACTTTCAATTTCACTTAAGAGCTGCGTAGCCAGTATCGAATCTCCTCCTATACTGCTAAAGCTATCAAAAACATTAATTTCTGTCACTTCCAGAACCTTGCCCCAGATCTTGCTTAATTGAATTTCTGTATTACTAAACTGCTTTTTTCCTTTTATCAAAACATTATTAGGATTGTTTTCATCTTTTACGGATTCAGTAAAAACAGTGTTTGCCTTTTTCTCATTTATGATACTTTCCGAACAAATGAAAAGGCCATGATTATCCATTAATTGAGCAACTTCCGTATTTAACTCACCTATCATCACATCAGAAATTTTTAGTCTCATCACAATTTCCAATGCTCTCAATGCATTTATTGTTGAAATCGGCTTGAATAAGCCGTTATCATCAACGGCATTCATTTTAAATGCCATTCCGGTTTCCCTCCAGGATGGCCAATGAATAGATAAACATGGCTTTCCTTTGCTTTGTCTGTAATAAGCAAAAGCATCCAAGAAAGCATTTGCAGCAGCATAATCCCCTTGACCCGCATCACCTGTTACAGATAAGATCGAAGAGTATAGAATAAAAAATTTCAAATTATCCCCGGCTGTGTGCTTATGCAGATTAACTGTACCGTAGACTTTTGGTGCCAGAACATTTTTAAAGCTCTCATATTCCTTTTTAAAGAGGAAGCCTTCCCCAGCTATTCCGGCGGCGTGAATGATCCCATCAATTTTACCGTATTTATTTCTTATATCTTTGATAACCGTAGCTATTTGGCTTTCTTTGGCAACATCCGCACAATAACATATTACTTGTGAGCCAGCAGCCTCTATTTCTCTAATCATTCGAATGACATTACACAATTTTGGATTGTCTGATTGCTCTAAAATTAAATCCCATATCTCCCGATTCGGTATTTGTGTTCGGCTTACCAGCGCTAATATCACCTGGTTTTGTAAAGCAATATATTTGGCTGTTTCAAGTCCTAATCCACCCGTCCCGCCTGTAATAATAATAACATCCTGGGCAGAAATTTCATTACTCGATTCTATGGAATCTGAATATTCGACTTTAATCATCTTTTGGTGGTACCTTGCTCTATTTCTATACACAGTTATACAGTGGTATTCCGATGAATAAATCTCATCCAAAAGAAGTTGCGAATCGATATGTTCATCTATATCAATATGTCTGCACCTTATGTTGGAGTATTCTCGTGTAATTACCTTACCAAGAGCTGAAAGCATTGCCTTTTCCGGGCAGATCTCTTCTTGGTTTGTAACAGCAAAAGCACCTTTAGAAATTATTACAATATCTATCACTTTATTGAAACCATTTTTCAAAAGGGCTTTAGTCATATATACAAGGCTATAAGCCCCCCTATTCAAAGAAAGCTCCAGTTCATCAAAATCGCCATTCGTTTCTTTGTGTGTATTAGTCACCATATACAAAATTTTTGCTACATCTTTATCTTTTAACTCTTCAAACAGCTTATTATAACTATATTCATCTCCATTTATGCTATAGTGACTATCACTTGACTTTCGAAACACATCTCCCCAACCAACTTCAATCGCTTTTCCGTCAGAATCCATCAATACCTTGGTAAGATAGTTTCCAATATCACTATCGTCATTAAAAATGACAGATACTCCCTTAGCAGCCTCTTTATTCTTATTTTCACCGGCTTCATTCCATACAAGCTGATATAATAATGGGTTACGGTTATATAATGTTTTAAAGGTTTCTTCTGAATGATCTACTCGTTTTATAGTATAATCGCAAATATCAGCAATTACATCCCCATTTAAATCTATTAGAGTTACATTAAATGTAATAGTTTCCTGAGATCCCGATCCATTCTCTCTTTTTCTAATATAGCTGTAAAAAGTATTTGGTATCGTTTTAAAAACCTTCAGGCTTTTATAAAGATATGGCAGATACATACCTTTGCCTATGCTTTGACTAACTACATTTACTGCATTATCAAGAAGTGATGGATGTAATTCATATTCGTATATATCATTCGAAAATTCTTTAGGCAATGTCAGCTTTAATAACATTTTGTCCTGACACATAGATGCTTTTCCCAAATTCCACCACCTTGGACCAAATTCAAACGCTTCTTCAGATGATTTTAAATTAAATTGTATCTCTTCTCCGCTACATTCATTAATTAACTCTTCGAGGGCATATACACTACCTTTTTCCTGGCTCAATGCAACCCTACCTTCACAATGCTTCACCCATGCAGCATCAGTAGTTTTGCTTACAATAATGAATTGGTAAAATCCTTTTTCTTTTTTCACTAATGTGTGAAGTTCCCTTTTTTCACCTTCCGGCATAAATAAAGGGTTTAAAAATGCCACATTAGTAAACTCCAATGGTTTCCCCTGAAAGTAAGTCTTTGTTGCCTGCTTCGCCATTTCAATAAATGCAGTACCCGGAAGGACACAATTCCCTAATATTTTATGATCATAAAGTACCCAATGTTGTTTGGAGTCCAGTATGGTCTCATAAATATCTTGCTCAAAGGTCTGAACCAAGCATCGATCCAAAAGTGAACACTCTATTTCTTTGGTCTCCTGTTCAGAATCTGCTTTTTTAACTGCTGACCTAGGCTGGACCCAATATCGCCCTTTTTCCAAAGGATATCCGGGAATACTGATTCGCCTTAGCTTATCATCCTTATACACCAAGTCCCAATCTATATCTGCCCCTTTTGCATAAAGCATGCAAATACCCTCCAGCAGCTCTCCTCTTTTCCTCCCACTTTGCAACCACTGCAGCACTTTCTCCTCAAGTTTCAAAGAAAGGCTCTTTTTTTCTTCTTCTGTAAGTTCACCCTCATCTCTATTCTTTTTATTTGCAGGAACTATTTGATGTTCTCCAAAATATATACCTTCTATGTCCTTAAGTTTTATAAATTCCTCTGGCTCAATAACTTCCAATGAGTCTATCATGGATTTTAAATGCTCGCGGTTTTTAGGTAACATGACTATCCGGAAAGGATAATGGCCTCGTCCTGTATTTGCTGTATAACAAAACTCCTCTATTGTATTATTAGGCTCTTTTTCTAAAAAATCATGATACTTTTCGATTATTTTTTTTAATGCTTTTTTACTTTTTGCTGAAATAGTTAATATTGAAGCCCCTTCTGAAAGATTCTCAGGTCTTTCTATGACAGGTGCCTCCTTTAAAACAATATGACAATTAGTCCCACTAAATCCAAATGAACTTACCCCGGCTCTTCTTGGTTTATCGTTAGACTCCCATGTAGTTGTCCTATCCAGAAGATATACAGGTGAATTACAAAAGTTTATATAAGGGTTAGGTTGGTCAAAATTAATAGTTAATGGGATTTTCTTGTATTTCAAAGCTAATACAACCTTTAACAAAGATGCCAATCCTGATGCAGCAACCAAATGCCCAATATTCGTTTTCACTGCACCAATCGCACAAAATTGTTTCTTTGATGTAAATTGTTTAAAAGCATTAGTCAAAGCTTTGATTTCAATTGGATCACCTAAAATAGTTCCTGTTCCATGTGCTTCTATGTATGAAATGTCTTCAGGATTAATACGTGCATTCTTCCATGCTTGTATTAATACATCAGTCTGTGCTTCAGGGTTTGGAGCTGTAATACCATTGGATGCTCCGTCATTATTAATTGCACTTCCCTCAATAACTGCATAAATGTTGTCTCTATCAGCAATAGCTTTTCGAAGAGGTTTTAGTAATACCGCACAAACCCCTTCACTCCAAACCGATCCATTTGCATTTTTACTGAATGTGCACACTTTAGCATCTTCAGATTCTGCCATATTCAATGAACCATTTTTTAAAGGTGAGAACATAATATTCAACCCACCTGCAATTGCCATTGAACAATCATGATTCTTTATTGCCTGACATGCCGTATGAAGTGCTACAAGTCCTGATGAACAAGCAGTATCAATAACAAGACTGGGCCCCTGGAGGTTAAAAGCATATGATATCCGACTGGATAATAT
>JAEZNF010000413.1 GCA_023441845.1 Bacillota bacterium
CCCCTTGGCGGCAGAGTATATTTCAAATACAGTCGCCATAATAGGTCAGTTATCTCGGCGATTCGTCATCTGCAAACTAAAGCGGCAGCACAATCCTCAGGATAAATATCTCGTCCTTTGCCTCAAAGGAGCAGTAGCCGTTATATTTTTCAGCAATCATGGACATGCTTTTAACACCAAAGCCATGCCCCTCCCGGAGGCTTTGCGGTAAACCGTTATCCATTGCCACCTTACCCGTGAAGCTGTTTTCTATAAAAATAAGCAAATTGCCCTTGTGGGTTTGGCAGCTGATTCTTACTTTTCTGAATTGTTCATTAGCAGCCTGTGCAGCGGCCTCTATAGCGTTTTCCAAGCCATTTGACAGCAAGGCGCAAAGCTCGGTTTCTGAAATGGAAAGTGACTGCGGCAGTCCAGCCTCCACTGCAAGAACAACATTCCTGCTTTTCGCTTTCGCCGCAAAGGAGGACAAAATCAGATTGACGGTGTTGTTCTCACAATAACGGTTGGGGGTGATATCCTCGATATCCGTCTGCGCAAGCCCTACATATTTCTCCGCCTTTTCAATGTCTCCATCGGCAAGATACCCGCCAATCAGAGCCAGATGATGCCTCATGTCGTGGCGGTATACGGTGGCCTGCTCCTGTGTGGCCTGCAGGGCAGACAACTGATGATTTGCACTCTCCAGCATCAAGGATAAAGCCATCTTTACTCTCTGCAAGGCTTCCTTTTCACGAACAGATTCTGCGATATCCAAAATCAGAGCATAAGCGATAAGCGTGATTACAAAGATAAGAATGCGCAGAGAAAAAACTCCTTTAGACATGACATCGGAATAGTTATACATTCCCAGCCAGTAATTAGCTATGTAATAGGCTAATGGAAGAAGACAAAGCTTTATAAAACTAAGTCCGTTATAGTTTTTGATTAAATAATTGAATTTTATTTTGAAAAATCGGTAAATAACCAGCAGTATAACCCCGCACACTGCAATGTATGAAATATAAAATCCTATCGGATAAAGCCATTTCGCAGCTTGTGAAATGATGGTCAGCACCGCATTTGCCGGGTAAATCAAAAAAACTGCGGTAAAAAGGGCAAAAATTACTTTCACAAAGGAGGTTTTAGACGTAATCCAAAAAATAAAGAAGATAGGAACGTGAACAACCAGTACATAGAGCCTAGTATGCTGTTCCACCGGCAAAATCAGGGAAAGTGCCGTATTCACCGCCAGAACCAGCAGATTGCCAGCCACGAAAAAAATACGACGGGTACCTTTGAGGTTTTCCATACGGATGTCTAAAAGAAGCATATGCGCACTAATGCCAAAAAGGATAGTCATACATATTATAAGGCTTGAAAAAATAGCCATCATTCCACCCCTTTTTCCAGAAACAGATGCTTCATATATGCCTCCCGTACCTTCCCGTATAGCAGGCGGGAAATAGGAACAGTTTTTCCGGCATAGGTGATAAGCTCCTTTGACCCGAGCTCACCCACCTGCCATAGATTTACAATATAAGAGCGATGCACCTTAACAAACTCAGAGCGGGCGAGCAGCTCTTCCTCAAACACTACCAAGGGAGAAGCCATCTCCTGCACGCTGCCGTCTGCCAGATGAAAATACAGCTTTTTGCTCATGATTTCCACAAAAGCCAGCCTGGAGAACAAAATGCGGCCCATGCCAGACTGGGTCTTAACTGTCAGCCCCTCCATAGGTATTTGTTCCTCGGCAATAACTGCATCCAGTATGGAAAAAAGCTTGTCCTTGGAGACCGGCTTGAGGATATAGTCATAGGCCTTGACTGCATAGCTCTCCAATGCAAATTCCGTCGAAGAGGTAAGAAATGCAATTTTAACTCCCGCATCAGATGCCCGAATCTCATGAGCAGCCTGCATTCCGTTTATCCCCGGCATCAGGATATCCAAAAGCAAAATGCTGTAATCTCCGATGCGCACATTGGAGATAAGCTCTGTGGCACTTTGAAAGGTTTTGTATGTAAGCGGTACTTTACTTTCTCGCCTGTAGGTATCTATAAAAGATGAAATTCGGTCAAGCTCCTGTGAATCATCGTCGCAAATTGCAATTTTCAAATTTTCTCAACCCCAATAACTTAAAAGCTAATAATAAATTTATCATAAAATTCTCTGTTTTTCCATGTTAATTTTACATTTCAGGTCGAAATCTCATACATTTCAGGCAAACGTAAACTTTTTTCGGGAATTTTCATCTATTATAAAGAATAAGACAAGCTCTAAAATTTCGGCCAACAACCCCAAGGGAGTAATTCATTCTAAAACTGAAAAACGGAACGATGAAAACATCAAAAAGGACGTTGTAGGAAGGACGATTCACGTTGTAAATGGTTTTTGTGAAATGTTTTGTGATATATTGGAAATGTTTAATTGTGTTTTAATTTTTAGTGTAAAGGAGGATTTAAAAATGAAAGAATTAGAAACTAAAGAACATTTATCTTTCAAAGTCAACAACGTAACAGATGCATTTAAAAACTTGCCACAGAAAGGAAAACACGAGAAATTTACCCGGCTACCTTATTTCGCAAATATTGCGCCTGAACATATTCAGGGCTATACACAATACGAGAATGGTAAGCTACATTTTGTTTTTACCCATAGCTCAAAAGGTGACTATGGGAGAATAGTTATTACTGATGGATTAACCAATAAGGCTAAAAGAATACACACGCCTAAAAATTGGAGTCATCCAGCTGGTATTCAATGCATTGGGAAGTATTTATTTGTTCCATGCGGAACTGATAGTAAATCTAAACTCTGTATTTATGATGTAAATGAATTAGCCAATGAGGATTTGGAAACCAATCCACCTTTGAAAACCATTGACTTTAATCACAGAGGCGGGTCTGTTGGAATAGTGGACTTTTCTCTTGATGGTACCCCTCACTATTTATTGGTATTAGGAGACCGGGGCACATATCACGCATATATCTCACCAATACCTGTCGATGGGGATATAACTAAAACAAACTTCTCGCGTATAGGCAGTTATTTTGTAAACTATAAGAAGGATAAAAAAATTGATTGCCAAGGATTTGGACTTGTGACAGACACGTCTGGGGAAGTTTTTATGATTGCACTTAGCAGTCATGGAAAAGGACTTTCATATGCAGATTGGGGATACCTTATTGGTTTATCAGTAACGAAAACCTCCATTACGCCTACGGAAATTAATAGGAGGCAGTTTATCAACAACGGCGGAATAGACGGTGTTGATGGTCCGCATTTTCGATGGGGGGCAGGAATACGAGTAACCCCATCTGGCAAATTGGTACTGTTGACGACTAGCAGAAATATTATTATTGGCGGTAATTTGGATACTACATACTGGGCATAAGATTGCTAAAATTAGGAGGACTGAACCTATAGGTTCAGTCCTCTTATAAAAGACCAGCTAATTAAAGTCAAGTGATTTTGAAAATAATTTTGAAACATCTTAAAATAAGTTATTTAGAGACGTTGACTTTTAAAGAAAATAGGATAAAATATAATTGTTCGATGTTTTTTAACGCACAGAATTCACAAAAACCGAAGGGCGGCTACCCTTCGGTTTTTCGCATAAATAATCTTAGAACATTACAATATATTATTGGCCAAATTTTCACCCGCAAGTATATTTATTATCGTTGCTAGATTACTATCAACTTTCACTATATCAATTTCATTTCCAAGTTCTTTTTTTATAAATTCATAGACTTGTTTTTGTTTATCAATTTGCATACATAAAACTTTGTTGAGTATGGTTTTTATATCAATAATATCGTTATCTGGTGAGAATAAAGCACCGTAAGGA
>JAEZNF010000509.1 GCA_023441845.1 Bacillota bacterium
AGCCTGGACTCTGTAGAAGTGGTTTTACCTGACGGAAACAGGTCAACAAGGGATATTGTATTGCATCCCGGAGCTTCTGTAGTAGTGCCGGTATCGGAGAATAATGAAATTTATATGGTAAGACAGTATAGGAAACCTATTGAAAAGGTTACACTTGAGTTGCCGGCCGGAAAGCTGGATGAGGGTGAGGACCCGAAGGTATGTGCCGAAAGGGAACTGAAGGAGGAAACGGGTATTGAAGCTGCAAAAATAGAGCATATGATAAGTATTCACAGTACACCGGGATTTACTACGGAAGTTTTGCATTTATATCTAGCTTCAGGTCTTACCGAGGGAACGGCAAACTCGGATGAAGACGAGTTTGTCTCATGTGAGAAGTATAAAATAGATGAGCTTATAGGCATGATAATGAGTAATGAGATTACAGATGCCAAAACCATAATAGGTATATTAATGGCCGATAGGATGATAAATAAAGGATAGTAGAAAAACACTTCAACAAGAAAAATCCTGCGAATACACTACCGGTTTCTCGCCTTTTTGCCGGATTCCCTTTCTGGAAATGCTAATAAAAAGGTTTACAATATGTTTATCGTATTGTAATTTTTTTTGTTTTTTGCGCATAAAATTCAATAGATAAGGTTTCCTTTTAAGAGGAGGCGAAGAATTGTTTTCAAGCGCAAAAGAAGCACTTTTAAAACACATAAAAAGTAATTCCAGTACATACTTTTTCCTGCTTTTAGCATTTATTGTAGGCGTGTCTGCAGGCGCTTTTACAGTAAACGGCCTAACATCAATGCAGAGGGAGGAATTACAAAACTACTTCGGCGGATTTCTTCATTTACTGTACAATCAGAATATCGACAGCGGGGAACTTTTCAAAATGACGGCACTGGAGAACTTTAAGCTAATTGCGGTTATTTGGGTTCTTGGGGTGAGCATAATAGGAATTCCTTTTATTTATGTTGCTGTAGGCATAAGAGGGTTTATTACCGGCTTTAGTTCGGGTTTTATAATTTATTCTCTGGGGATTAAAGGTGTACTGTTTTTGATGTTTTCACTGCTGCCTAAGGAGATTATTGTTATTCCATGTATAATAATTATCGGTGTAAACGGAATAAAATTCTCGCTCAGTATTATAAAAAGTAAATCAAAAAAACAAATTTCGAAGGAAAGTTTAAAAAATAATTTCCTGTCTTATTGCATGATAACAGTGTTTATTTCCTGTTTTGTTTTAGGAGGGGTGCTTATAGAGGTCTATATTGTGCCGACTTTTATGAGAATAATAGGCCCTTTAATAACCGGTTGATGTATAAGGGTGGAAATATAGGATAATAATATAAAAAAAGTATTGATTAATTTGATACAGTTTATTACAATTAGTATGACATTTGTCCAACGGTTTATAAGCAAGCGAGTATATACTGAAAAATATGCTGAACATTGTAGAATAAAGAAAGATTTCTGTGTATCAGAAAATATTTCTTTGAAATTTTAGCAAAATATATTAAAATCAAAATACAGGCTGGCTCATTGTGTAAAATTTGTTATGAATTTAGAAAAAATAAGTAAAATGAAATTTTGTTTGCATTATTGTTATAAATAAAATTTTAAATATATTAGAGAAAGAAAGGGAAGTAACTAATGGAAGGCATTATACAAAATTTTATTAATTTTTTAGAGAAGGATAAGAGGTTATCGTTAAACACACTGCAGTCTTATAAAAGAGATATAGAACAATACATAACTTATCTTAATGGCATAAACTTGCAGAATGTATCAAATACCAACAAAACGACTGTTATAACATACCTTTTGCACTTGCAGAAAAAGGGAAGAGCTACGTCGACAATTTCACGTAATCTGGCTTCAATAAGGTCCCTTTACCAGTACATGTCAAAGAATAATATGATTGAACAGGATCCGACAATAGAGCTGGATTCACCGAAAGTGGAAAAGAAGCTGCCTCAAATACTGTCAACTCACGAGGTCGAGCTTCTTCTTGAGCAGCCTAAGTGTGTCGACCTAAAAGGGTTCAGGGATAAGGCAATGCTCGAACTTCTTTATGCAACCGGGATAAGGGTATCGGAGCTTATCAATTTAAATCTTACCGATATCAATAGTGAAATGGGATTTATCAAATGTAATAAGGGCTCAAGGGAGAGAATGATTCCCATCGGATCTATGGCAGTTGTCGCTCTCCAGGAATACCTCAATAAATCAAGAGGGCTATTAATTCAAAAGCCTGATGAAAAAGCATTGTTTGTAAATATTAACGGAAAGCGTCTGACCAGGCAAGGCTTTTGGAAGATAATCAAGCAGTATAAGAATCAGGCTAAGATCAGTAAGGATATCACTCCACATACTTTGAGGCATTCTTTTGCGGCACATCTTCTTGAAAATGGTGCAGATCTAAGGTCAATACAAGAAATGTTAGGACATTCCGACATATCTTCTACACAGATTTATGCCCAGATAACCAAGAATAAAATTAAGGAGATATATAAAAAGACTCACCCTAGAGCATAAATGAATCGGGTACATAATTTATGATATAATATAAAGAAAACTATAAGCTTAAAAAAGTCTTATAGTTTTCTTTATATAGCCGCTAATGATAAACAACTATATAGTTGTTTATCTATATTTCTAAAGGAGAGTTGATGGGATGAAAAGAGTTATTTTAATAGTATTAGACAGTGTCGGTA
>JAEZNF010000577.1 GCA_023441845.1 Bacillota bacterium
ATTAATTAGTAGATAACAAGGATTGGTGAATGTGATACGAGTGGTGCGTGTAAAATGCCAATACGCACCCTTTATCATACTTTTAATATTCGAAATTATCTATAAGCTGTCTTACACTATGGACTATGCGCCATTTCGGTAACTATTATATAGATACTCACAGCAAACTTTCCTTGTATCCTGCAAATTGGCTATACTCCTTCCATTTTTATACTCCTTTGTGGTTACTTTCTTTAATATATTCAACAATACTGTTTAGTGTTTTAAAATTGTTATAATCCAAATTCTCATCATCGAACTCGAAAGAAAACTCTTCTTCAATTGCAACTACAATCTTAATAAAAATCAGAGAGTTTACACCAAGCGCTCCTAAATCATCATTAAGTCCAAGCTGGTCTACTTTATCGCTTAAACCTATCTTTTCTTTAATTATCTTTCTTAATCTGATTTCAACATCACATGACATACAACACATTCCCTCCGTTTGTCAAATTGTTTTTATTCTCTATCGTCTAACAGCACAGTTGTTATTATCTTTATTAAATACTTGTTCATATGCATTGATTATTTTGTCCATAATAATGTTCCATCTGTCATCTACAGTGCACCTTTCAGGATGATTTTCAAACCATTGTATTGTCTGTTTAACACCCCTTGATAACGATACTGTGGCATTGAATCCCGGAACAAAACGCTTTATTTTAGAGTTATCAAAAATAATACTCACTACCTTATCACCTAAAAGATATCCGGTAGCATCCGGGTCAAATAGTGCAATAAAGTCTGAAGGTATATGAATTAACTGCGGTTCAACTCCTGCCGCATTTCCAATTGTTCTATAAATCTGATCCCAGCTTAACACTTCATCTGACGTAATGTGGAAAGCATGACCTATGGCCTGGCTATTATTAAGAAGCCCGATAAACCCTTTTGCAAAGTCTGAGTTATGAGTTATCGTCCATAGTGAAGTACCATCCCCATGGACAATAATCTTTTTACCCTTTCGCATTCTGTCTACTAAAGACCACGGGTGAATGGCACTGTTAATTGAAGAAGGTATCAGTGTCATACCGTATGTAGTAGATGGTCGTACAATAGTAACAGGAAAACCTGTGTTTCTATATTCGTTCATAAGAAGTTCTTCACAGGCGATTTTGTTGCGTGAGTACTCCCAGTAAGGATTTACCAAAGGAGTAGACTCAGTAATCAGGTAATGTGATGATGGCTTTTGGTAAGCAGAAGCTGAGCTTATAAAGATGTACTGCAAAGTTCTGCTCCTGAAAAGCTCAATATCTGTTTTAATATGCTCCGGTATATAAGCAACCCAATCCACTACTACGTCAAAAGTATGGTTTTTTAGAACTTCGGCAGCAGATTCTTTGTCTCTTATATCCCCTTTGATAAGTTTTGCACCTTCAGGGATAAATTCAGGCTGTTGACCTCTATTAAACAAATATAAATCGATACCTTCCATAATTGCCTGCTTTGTAACTGCTTCACTAATAATACCTGTCCCACCTATAAACAATACTTTCATTTTATTATAATTCCTCCTGCTATAATTAAGGCATTAAAAGTCAAAAAGTCTTTAATGCCTGTATATTGCTGAAAAACTTCTGTTAAAAGGCATGCTGCAGATTACGTACGGCAAGTAATATTAATCTCTTATTCAGTGTTATAAATTACTTAATCATAACAACTGTATTTTCATTTTCTTTGTCCAGCATAAATCTACCCTTCCTGCCACAGCAGTCCACTTCGTACTCACCAAGAAATCCCGAAACAATAATTGATCCCGAATCATCTGTAACAGTATGTATTGAACCTGTCCACCACTCACCTTTAATAAGCTTATACAGCTCATTATACACAGGTTTAATCCTGTAATCCTGCGTCATAAAGCCTATAGGGGCACCCAACCATTGCCCGTCCAAAAATTCCCACCATGTTATTGACTCCACTTTTGGATGTTTAAAAAGAGTCTTATAATGAAGTGCAGCTTCTCTGGCCTGCCGTTCTTCCCCCTCTGGTGTCGAAGGCCATGAATCAACCACATAATCATTGAAATCTACGATTTCTGATGGCATTGTATGACCTGACACCAATGTAGTTTCCGTGAAATGAATAGGCAGATTAAAGCGTGCGAAACGTTCAAGTACCTCCATAGTCTTTTCAATTCCCCAATAGCCCTGATGCATATGGGATTGTATGCCTATAGCATCTATGGGTATACCTGCTTCAAGGCAGCCTTCGATTAAAATTTCGTATGCTTCTATAGAAGTATAAACAAAATCATTGATCAGTAGTAACGCATCCGGATTTGATTTCCTTGCCTCCAAGAACACTTCACGTATAGTACGTATTCGCCCTAAATCCTTACAAATACGTGTAATTCCATTATCATACTTGTTAAATACCGGCATAATAACAGCTTCATTAATTACATCCCATATATCGATTAATCCGGCAAAATCCGTCATCTCTCTATTAATGCGCTTAAGTTGTGAAATAAGGATTTCAGAGTTACTCATATCAAGCAGCCAGGACGGCGCCAAAGTATGCCAGCACAGCGTATGTCCTTTTATAGTACATCCATTTGATTGTAACCATTGAGCTGTTTTTTTAATCCTATTTGTATCGGGCTGACCCTTTTCCGGTTCAAAATTTCCCCAATAGAAAGGTAGCGTAGAGTAGTTAAATAAGCCAAAAAACTTCCGAAACATCTCTTCTGCTTTTTCCTTATCATTTGTTTTTAACTCGTCGTTTGCATAAGGTATGGTATTAAACTCGGCACAACCGAAAAGGAATTTATGCTTTTTTTGCTCAACTACCACTTCTGTATTTCTTAACGGGTTTCCATCAATTCCATTCAGTACGAGCTTTTTTGTTCCCATGCGATGTTTGTAATCATAATTATTAGTAATCATTGACCTTTACCCCCATTAACCTTTTTTTATTCTTGATTCCAGCGTCAAAGTCTTAGAAATACTGCAAAACCAAAGCTTATAATTATTTATTACTCACTCATATATTTTAGTAATTGCTTGTCTTACTATCGTATCGGGAACTGCACTAACTAATTTACCTCCATTTATCAGCGGCTCCCCTGTACTTTTCAACAAAACCATATCAATAGCTCCGTTTTCACCGTTTATATATCCTCTTTTATTATCATATTTCATAATTGATAAAACAGTATCCGGATCTATACTGCCGTCAAGCTTTGTAGAAGCTCCTGCATTATCCAAAAGTACTTTATGCAAGCGGATATCGTTTTCAGACAAATATCCCAACATATGAGAAATCTCTGCTGCGCAAAGCATACCCAATCCTACCGCTTCCCCATGAGATATTTTACCTGCAGCAGCCAACTCTATAGCATGTCCGATTGTATGGCCATATTCCAGGATTAACGCAGTCCCCTTCTCAAAAGGGTCATTTTTCATGACAAGCATTTTTGCTTTAATAGACATATCTATAAAATAGCGATAATCATCGGGAGTGTAATTACATTCCGGGTTTAGCATACCAAGTAATTTATCTATGCTTTCCGGCAAAATGGTTAAAGCATTTTTAATTACTTCACACAAGCCGCAAATAATCTCATATTTAGGTAAAGTATTTAAAAAGCCAATGTTTGTAATAACCATTTCCGGAGTGT
>JAEZNF010000006.1 GCA_023441845.1 Bacillota bacterium
CGTATTCCCCGATATTGCCGGCAAGATGTTTGATATAGCTCAAGATCATGCTAAAGAACGTTATGAAGCCTACAAAAGGATGTCGGAGCAGAATTATTGATATGTTAAAGTTTGGCGGATTTCTCTATGGGAAATCCGCCGAAACAAAAATCTATACATCATTTTCCCGGATATAAAAAACGCCCTTTTAAAGGCGCTTTTTTGAGGAATTGAGTTTTTATTATAGTTTATTTTTCATTTGTATCTACATGTTCTTTTGCATTTCTAACCTGCACCTCGCTTGGAACAGTAACATTAGAAGCCTGTTTTGTAGCTTCAATGTTTGCCCAAGCAGCTGTATCATGCTTTTCAATAGGTATTGCCATAAACTTCTGTTTTTTTTTGTTCTCTGCCAAAAAATTTCACCCTTTTATATAAGACTAAAGACAAACAGCTATTGTCCATCTCTAATATATATTTTTTATCTTTTTTGAAAAGTTATTCATCTCCCACAAACATCCAATATTAATTCTTAGAATATTTTAGATTATATAACAAATAATAATCCTGATAATAAATTGTAAAGGAGAGTTAATTTTGTACAGAAAAAGGTTTCAGCTTGCCTCTATAGCGGTATTATTAGCTACTATAATATGTATATCAATTATCTATCAGTCAAAAATTGATGAGCTTTGTAAATTCAGCAGGGCTGCTCTGTCCTATTACGGTTCATCCGGACAGGAAGTTATTGATATTCAGGCAAAGCTATATAATTGGGGATATTATAATGATATAGTTGATGGTATTTACGGTTACAATACCTATCAGTCCGTCCGAAAATTCCAGGCAAAACATGGTTTGACCGTTGACGGTGTTGCAGGTCCTGAAACGCTTGCTGCACTTGGACTTAAATCAGGCGATACAAATACTTCCGTTAATGCAGGCTATACCGGTAATAGCGATGTTAATCTGCTTGCACGTCTGATACACGGAGAAGCACGGGGTGAGCCATATACAGGGCAGGTGGCTGTCGGTGCCGTTATACTTAACAGAACCCGTGACAGCAGGTTTCCAAAAACAATTTCCGGTGTTATATATCAGCCGGGTGCATTTGATGCAGTGTATGACGGTCAGATAAATCTTGCACCCGACAGCTCATCATTAAAGGCTGCCAGGGATGCCTTGAACGGATGGGATCCGACATACGGCTGCATATATTACTGGAACCCTGCCACAGCAACAAGCAGTTGGATCTGGAGCAGGCAAATCGTATTGCAAATAGGAAGACACGTTTTTGCCAAATAGCACATGAATAATAATGTAATATATATTAGAAGAAACATTTTCATCCCTCAAAAATAATATGTATTAGGAAATCTAAATTTTTGAGGGATGAAAATGGAAACATTGACTATTGGATCGGTTGGTCCTAATGTGAAGTTGATACAGAGCCTTCTAAACCGGATCGGTTATAATGCAGGTCCAGTAGACGGCAATTTCGGAAATCGAACACGGCAGGCAGTCATACAATTCCAGCGTAACAATGGTCTTGTCCCTGATGGAATAGTGGGTCCTTCAACCTGGAATGTATTCGAAGGACTACTCAGAGGCTATGATATCTACACTGTCCGCTCAGGAGATACCCTATACGGTATAGCGAGAAAATATTATACAACTTTAAATGCAATTCTTACAGCCAATCCCGGCATAAATCCTTCGTCATTATCAATTGGACAAAAAATAGTGGTCCCGTACGGTATAGATATTGTGTTCACAGACATAGACTATACTTATGAAATAATGGAGAGGCAAATACAGGGGCTAAGAGTAAGATACCCGTTTATAGAGGTAGGTATTGCCGGCAAAAGTGTCATGGGAAAAAATCTGTATTATATAACGCTGGGAAGAGGGCCAAATCAAGTGTTTTATAATGCATCACACCATGCAAACGAATGGATTACCACTCCTGTGTTAATGAAGTTCATCGAAAACTTTTCAAAAGCTTTTTCTACCGGAGGAGCCCTTGGAGGATACAGCGTCCCGAATATCTGGCGGAGAAGCACAATTTACATCATACCCATGGTAAATCCCGATGGGGTAGACCTGGTCTTAAACTGGCCCAATTTTACAGACCCCGTTTACATTCAGGCTGCGAGACTTAATACAACAGGGCTTCCATTGCCCCGGGTTTGGAAAGCCAATATACGGGGAACAGATTTAAATCTTAATTATCCTGCAGAGTGGGAAAAAGAACACCAGCTTGAAATTGAGCAGGGTATATTAGGTCCTGCTCCCAGAGATTACGGAGGGCCTTATCCTTTATCCGAACCCGAATCCAGAGCCCTTGTAGACTTTACAAGGAACCGCAATTTCAGGCTGGTAATTGCTTATCATACCCAGGGTGAGGTGATATATTATCAGTTTGAAAATCTGGCTCCTCCGGAATCTGTCGGAATAGCACAATTATTCTCAAGTGTAAGCGGATACGCAGTATATACGAACCCCGAAGAAGCATCATATGCAGGATACAAAGATTGGTTCATACAGGATTTCAGGCGGCCAGGCTTTACAATTGAAGTCGGATTGGGTATACCCCCTATCCCAATGACCCAATTTCCTACAATCTACCGTCAAAACGAAGAAATACTGCTTTTAGGAGCGCTTGTGTGAATTATTTCCCGGTCACAAAGCACTTAAAGTCATTAAACTCCAGCTTTCCAAGGTAATTTTCATTTCGAAGCACCACTTTTGACATATAAATTAAGCCGTGGTTTTACCACGGCTTAATTTATATGTTTCGATATAATATTTTTCTACTATATTGAACGAGCGAAAGTATTTTCATAAAGTGTTGCGTGTTCAATGGATCAAGGTATATGATGAAAGCGAAAAAATAAAATTAGAAATGTAAAAATTTTTTCGCGAAACATATAATCAGTAACCATAAAGCTTATATCAGTCAGAAAACAAATTCTTACTTAAAATATTGAACTCCTGCTTCAAAAATCTTCTGATCCTTATCACCCGGAACATTCTTTACAACGTTATTTCCGATTCTTTCCGAGTGTCCCATCTTACCCAATACCCTTCCGTCAGGGCTGGTAATTCCCTCAATAGCCTCAACCGAACCATTCGGATTAAACCTTATATCGTAAGTCGGGTTCCCGTTTAAGTCTACATACTGGGTTGCTATCTGCCCGTTCTTTTCTAAAGCTTTCAGCACTTCCCGATTTGCAACAAACCTGCCTTCTCCATGTGAAATGGCTATTGAATGCATATCCCCTGTTTTTACATTGCTGAACCAGGGAGATAATGTTGATGCAATCCTGGTGTTTACCATACACGAAGCATGGCGGCCAATTGTGTTGAATGTAAGCGTAGGGCTGTCCTCATTAAGGTCTCTGATCTCACCGTATGGAACCAGTCCAAGCTTAATAAGTGCCTGAAAGCCGTTACAAATACCCAGCATCAATCCGTCACGCTGTTTCAAGAGCTTCATGACGGCTTCTTTCACAAACGGATTTCTGAACGCGGTCGCTATGAACTTTCCTGAACCGTCGGGCTCGTCACCGCCGCTGAAACCGCCCGGCAGCATTATTATTTGTGAATTTTCTATCTTTTTAACCATTACATCGATTGACTTCTCAATTTCTTTGGAGGTAAGGTTATTTATAACAAATACATCGGCTGTTCCTCCGGCTAATTCAAATCTTCTTGCCGTGTCATACTCGCAGTTGGTTCCCGGGAAAACAGGTATGAATATTCTTGGTGTTGCCGATTTAATTGCCGGACTGAAGCTGCTTTTATTATCATATGAGTACTTTTTGGGCTCACCGCTTATCTCATCGGCTCTTGTTGGAAACACCTTTTCAAGCGGCTTCTCCCAGCTCTTTAGCATAACATCCAGGCTGATAACCGTGCTATTTATTTTTACGTCTGTATTCTGCTGTGTAAAGCCCAGTACCTTGTACTTAATTCCGGTTAATTCCTTCTCCAGATCACAGTCTCC
>JAEZNF010000042.1 GCA_023441845.1 Bacillota bacterium
AATTGCTAGTATCAAAGAGTTTTCCTGCATCATTAATTTTATCGTTGATTTTGTCAAGACCGTACCTTTCGGTTATACATACAATATTTGCTTCTCCTATGGCTATAGTATTTAGGTTCCCATTAAATGAAACAGTTATACTGGTATCTGTTGAAAGGTAAAGTATATTTTCTTTGGCATCCCAATTAGACTTAATATCAAAAGCAACATTTAAAGCATCTTCAGGTATAAATAGCTTGTCATTGATAATAACGGACGGGTTTTCAAGAATAGTCAGGCTCTTATTTATATACATATTTTTTCTACCGGCCTTAAAAGAGATTACTCTGGCATCCTTAGCACTTGTAGCTGTCTTTGAAGCACTATCCCAATTTATTGCAAATCCAAGAAGGTTTGATATTTCCCTGACCGGCATATACAATTTACTGTTAATATGTCTGGGACCGGTTTTTAAACTGATTGGATAACCATTGATATTTACATTTGCAATTTCTTCACTGGCCCGTGATGTTACCGGAGAAATTAAAGCAGTAATGAATAAGGTAAGCATTAAAGTAATTATTTTTTTCATGGTATTTTCCTCTTGCATTTTATCTATAAATTAATATAACTGATAGAGTTAACAAGCATCTGGTGGTAATAAGGGAAGTCTTCTTTTGTAAAGACTTCCAGAGCTTCGTTATATGCGTTTAATGCATATATAAGATTTTTATTATTAGCTATATATACATTACCCAGCGCATAATTTACTTTGGCATATTCAACAGGATATTTGTCCTGCGTATAAACCAGCAAGCTTTCCTTGTACAAGGAAATTGTTTTTTTCACCTGTTTATCTGAGTTATGAGTACTCAGCATCATCCGGTTGATATCACCCAGACACTTTTGAACACTGGCATATTCCTTTGGGTAGCTCTCAACTGTCCATACATCCAGACATTTTTCATAAGCTTTAATGGAATTGGAACAATTTTCTTCTGTTGGAGACATAGAATACAAAAGTTGATATATATCCCCCAACTTTTGTTGTACAATAGCATACTGTAAGGGAGTATCCTTTAGATTGTGAAGGTTCAAATAGTCCTTATATATTTCTTTGGCATAAGAAAGACTTGTTATGGCTAAATCATATTGTCCTGATTCTGCATGAACGAAGCCTAGGTTATATTGCATGGACGCATATTCAAACAGGTGATGTTCAGACCAGTCATGGCTTGCTGCTATTTGATAATGTTTTGCGGCTGTTTGTAAGTATTCATTGTTTCCGGTGACCTCCCACAGAATTTTGTAAGCATTTCCAAGGTTGTTTCGGATAATATAGCTTTTAATTTCCTCTGGCTTTGATGAATAATAGTTCAGTGCTTTTTTATATGAATCTATAGCATTAAGGATGTTCTTAAGAGTATCTTTATCCTGAGCATTAAGGGTGTAGGCATTACCTGTATTGTTCATTATTTGGGCGTAAATTTCAGGATTATCCTCTTGAGACAGGTCTTTTAGAATTTCTTTATATTTTGCAAGTGCATCAATGTAGAGATTGCTTGCAAGGAGACTATCCGCATAGTCCAACATATCATAAAGAGTGTCTATTCCATAGGACTCGACAATGTTTACAATAATACCGTTTCCAACTGCTACAATATTTCCGTAGCCGTTTACTGCGATATCACAGTTGATATTACTTGACACTATTATCAGATTGTCTTTTTTATTCCAGCGAATTCTGGTACCGAAATGATCAGCTATTAATTTGCTTTGTATATATGCTGCTCCGTTAATTATGATTAGAGGGTGCTTGAGAATTATTTGTTCACTGCTTATATATGCAATTGTGCTATTAACTTTAAAAACGGTTTTGTCATTTCCTTTGGTACAAGTAACGGTATTATTAACCGGATTCCATTCAAGCTTCCAACCAAGGGCCTCCAGTGCCGGACGTATAGGTACATAGGAAACCTTGCCTATATTTTTCGGTGTAAGAGTAAACGGTGCTATTTTATCAACAATAATTTCGATGGTTTTAGCGTGGATAATACATGGAAATACTGCTGCCAAAAATAATTGAAAGGACAAAATTGCAGCAGACAAACGTATTATTATTTTATTCAAAATTAAACAACCTCCTGATTATCCAACATACAAATCGACGGATAAGTAATTGTGAAATTCAATCATCTTCACTAATAATTATTGAGTTTCCGGATGCTAATTTATTGTTATTTCCTTCAATGTTTATATTGAAATTATTGATTATTCCGGTATTGTTGGAATTAGGATTCGAAATACTCGCGTCCTTATTGAAGGCAGGTGTGTGTTCGCCTTCCGGTGGTTTTGAAGGAGAATGATCCGTTACTTTGGGGATTGATGTTGAGTTAGAGGCATGTTTTGATGTAACCACCGGTGTGTTGAGTTGGGCAATATTATCATCGGAAAGTGTTTTGGATTTCAGGTCGGCACTTTTATTTGTTTCGATTATAGCTGTTTTAATTGGAGTTCGAGAGCTTATTGGAGTTGATATTGCCAAAGTTGTGGCTGCTGGGGTTACTACTGTATTGGAATATGTGTTTTTTAAAGTTCTAAGCTGACTGTTATCTGATGCCTGAGCTATCAAAAATCCGGAAATAGATACTAAGACAATTATGCCAATTGTCATTCTGCTCAGAATGTGTTTGATAATTTTGTTTATATCCCCTTGTTTAGCGCTAATGCTTAAATTAATGTTATTTTTATCGCTGTCCGCATACTCTTTGTTCTCTTTCCCTTTTTGCTTTAACATAAGTAAATCAAATTGAACTACACCTGTATAATTACCAATAACATCTTTTTCATTACCGGAAATTTTACATGAATGAGCCTCCGGTTCATCGGATTTGTTATCTTTACACTGTTGAGCATTGGTATTGTGATTTATCGGATTATTGCATTTACTAATAATGTTCTCGTAATCAACTGTCAGTATGCTCAATGCTTCTATAAGAAAATCTTCAAAATCTTCTTTTTCAACGATAACTTTATGGATATCTCTTTTTAATGAAGAATTATCAAGTAGTTTTATAATTTCCTCTTTCATTACAACACGCTGCACACCGGTAGACTCACTAACAGCAAACTCAACCACCTTTCTTAAATCTTCAACTTTCGGAACAACAGTATTGTTTTTCCACCTGGAAACGATAGATATGTCTTTCTTTAAGTAAGAATCAGCAAAAAACTGAGCGCTTTTTGTTGTTGTTTTAAAAATAATATTTAAAATGTTTTCAACGTTTAAAGCCTTATTTTGCATAAAAAGATATCCCCCTATATAAACGAAACCATTATTTGCAATTATTATCTGAATATTAATCAATAGAAAAGCATTATCAAAATGGTTCTAATGTGCAAAAACATTGTTTATTTGACATAATACCACAATTCGGAAAGTATATCAACATTTATGCACGGAATGTGCAACTGTTTGGCATGAAATAGTCAAGTGTTCTGCAATCAAATGTTTTATAGGTGTGTTAATATTTACGAAAAGATATTCACGATAGATAGGAAGGTGAGGCTATTGATAGACCGCAATACTATATCAATAATATTTGGCGTATGCATGATAATCACTTCAATTTTAATTGTTTTGATGACAGTTCATGTTATAAGTATTTGTACTAAAAAAAGGACCTGTAAAGCCAGAGGAATTAAAGGGGGATTGGTACTGTTGGTTTCTTTACTTGTACTGATCGGTGTCTTTTATTGCCTGTATCATATACCGGATATGCTTATGTATGGAATTCCATGGGCTATGTTGGATGAGATGGGTCCTACAGGTCTTATCAATGCAGTGGTAGCTGTTGGAATATTGTTTTTTACGCTTATTGCTTACTTAAACCTGAGGTTCTTCTTTTGTAGGAAAGTGCAGTAAAACAATTTATTTCAATGGGAAAAATGCAATAAACTTCGGTATTAAGGAGAGTACTTATGTTAAGAAAAATATTTAGCGTTTGTATTGTACTGCTGCTTGTTTTGGGCTTGGAAAGCTGTGGTGCAAAGGAAACGACAACAATGAACAGGAGTTATAGCAGTCAAGGTGTTAACATAACAAACAGAGGCAATTATTATGAAGCTACACTCGATTTTAACATTGGACTAAGTCACAAGCAGATAGGTGAGGCGTTTGCTAAAGGAATACTTGAATTGGTGCCTGAATATGAGAAGCTGGTTGATTCTTATATAGCAGAGAATTTAAATCAGGAGAATTACAAAAATGTTCTGGCTGTTGTAAAAGATTTGAAGCCTCAATTGCAAAAAGATTACATTGATGAGATTGAAGGTATGGCATCTGTTTTTAGCGGTGGAGATTATAATGTCAGGAAGGATAAAAAATTATCAAAAGAAGAATTTCTGTTGTTTAACCTGTTCCCGGACGCTGCAAGGGGTACACAATGCTGTTTTGTATCGGTATTCGGCAACAGGTCTTCAACTCATGAAACCATAGCGGGCAGGAACCTTGACTGGTTTGGAGGAAGCAAAAATCAGCTGCCTAAAATTCAAGCAGTTATAACCCTCAAAAATTCCAAAAGTAAAATATGTTCAATCGGTTTTTTGGGATACATGGGAATTATTACAGGGATTAATGACAGTAAAGTTTTTGCGGCTATCCTTGATTCCCAGTCCTATGAAGCATTCAAATCAAAAAATAAAAGATCATACCCTTTTGACTTGAGATATGCTCTGGAAAATAAGAAGGCAATAAATGATACAGCTGAGTATATGAAGGAAAATGCTGCCAATTATACGGTAAATCACATAATAGCACTGGCTGATAGTACAGTAAGTAAGGTACTGGAGAACAATTTCAGCGGAAAGGGCCCCGGGGGGCAGACTGTTCAATCAAGACTCAGAAGTTCCGAATCAAAGCTAAATAAAGGTATAAAATGGGGAATCAGTGATTCAATAGGATGCGTTAACT
>JAEZNF010000119.1 GCA_023441845.1 Bacillota bacterium
GCAGGAAATACATAGCCTCCGTTGTAATCCGTATGTTCACCGATCAGATTTACTCTTCCGGGCGATGAAAATACTCGTATACCTTCCTCTGACCCGTCATAGATTTCTATGAATTTCTTCTTTAATTCTGAAATATTCATACAACAAACCTCCTATAAACCTCGAAACACTTTAATATCCTTTCGATTGAAGCATCCTGCTTTGCTAAATATACCACCGGTTAAAACATTCAACCTTGCCAAATACCCTTCCGGCTAAAGCATAAATCGTGGCTAATTGCAATTTGGTTAGTTTCTTTCTTGCACAATACCTTTCAGGAACATCATTTTTGACTCCCCATAAACCGCTTATAGGCTTGTCTCAATTCCTCCGCCTTTTCCTCCGGTTTGGTTGGATTGGCATGAGCCCATGCACCTGTCTCACTGGAGGCGTTAAACTTCTGCTTGTCCGAAGCACGCATCGGCGGGAAAAATTCAATATGGAAATGGTAATATTCACTGGTATCTTCACTGTTGACCGGATCCTGATGCATACACATCATGTAGGGGAACGCAAAGCCAAACAGTGAATCAAGAGTACCTGTCGTTTCCTTGAGCGCTTTTGCCAGATTCCTCTTTTCTCTGTCATTAAACTGCGTCAGATTTTGTTTGTGATTCTTACTGGCAATATACATGCCATAGGGGTATTCTGTGAAAAACGGAAGGAATACCAAAAAGTCTTCATTTTCAAAAATCACCCGATCACCGGAATGTGTTTCATCCTTCAGCATATCACAAATAAGGCAGCTGCCGTTGTTCCCGTGGTGCTCCTTGCAGGCTTCAAGCTCCAGTTCGAGCTTCTTTGGTATGAAGGGATACCCGTATATCTGACCATGAGGATGCGGCATTGTAACACCGACCATCTCTCCCCTGTTTTCAAAGATAAAGATATACTTGATTTTCTCATCCTTCTTCAATTCTACAAACCGTTCTGTCCACAGATCAACTATCTTGGCAATATGATCGATTGAGAATTCGTGCAGTGAAGAAGTATGTTCCGGTGAATAGAGTATGACTTCGCATTTGCCATAGGATTCAGCCATTTGATAAAGGCTTGTCGGAACGTCATCCGGCACGGGCGGATCCTGAGAAAGAGCAGGAAAATCATTATCATACTTCAGCACATCATAGTCGTCAGGCACCTTTCCCGAGCCCGGGCAGAAGGGGCACCAGTTCTTAGGCATCTGTGGCCTGTTCTGCCGGTGGGATGCTATCATGACCCAGTCTTTAATTAAAGGATGCCAGCGTAATTCAGCCATTCGTATTTCCTCCTTGTCACTTATTTCGTAATCGTTGTCGTAGTCTTATATGTGGTCTTTATGTGGTCTTATATGTGGCCTTCTATGTGGCCTTCTATGTGGTCTTCTATATGGCCTTCTATGTGGCCTTCTATGTGGTCTTCTATGTGGCCTTCTATGTGGTCTTCTATGTAAATTTTTGCGGAAGTAGCTTTTTGGCTTTTTTAGTCTTATGTAAAGCTTTTTCCCAGTCAAACAGTAAATTATTTTTATACTTCTATTTTACCCTTCCATGCCGTAAAGTAAATGGCTGAATGTTATAAAAACATGGTATAATGTTGTATATCATAATGTGGGCAAATAAATCCCTAAAATTGCGAGGTCTTGCTATGCTTGAAAAAATTTATATCACCGAGCCCAAACACACGGATATGAATATGTACCGTTGTGGTATTGAGGATTGCAGCGGCGGTCACTTCTGGGGGCCTGCTGTAAGGGACCACTATATCATTCACTACATATTAGGTGGTAAGGGTACCTTTACAGTTGGAGACCGTTCATTTGCACTTACCAAAAATGATGGCTTTCTGATTTGCCCGGATACCATTGTTCATTATCAGGCAGATACGGATGAGCCCTGGAGCTATGCCTGGGTTGGCTTTCACGGTATCAAGGCGGCTACTTATCTGAAACAGGCCGGTTTGGATGGTGAAAACCCTGTATTCAGATATGAAAGGGATGACTTTCTGAAGGACTGCCTTCTGCGTATGATCGGTACCAAGCAGCTTTCAAAGGGTAAGGAAATAAGGCTGCTGGGCCTGTTGTATGAATTTCTGTCTCAGCTTGTTGAGACTGCGGAAACCGACCTTCCGGACAAAAACAACACGAAAGAAGAGTATGTTAAAAAAGCATTGGAATATATCCAAATGAATTATTCCAGAAAGATGAGTATAGCTGAAATAGCAAGAAATGTAGGACTCGACAGAAGTTATCTGTATTGTGTGTTTAACGAACTGGTAAATACCTCTCCCCAGGAGTATCTGATCCGGTATAGAATGGAAAAGGCCTGTGATCTGATGCGCACCACCTCCCTTAATATAAGCGGCGTAGCTCACTCGGTGGGTTATGATGACCCTCTTATGTTTTCAAAAGCATTCAAAAAAGTCCAAGGCATGCCACCGAGGGAATATCGGAAAAGGCAGATGAAATAAGCTCTTACTAAAACCAAGTAACCATTATATACGAGCGTGATTCTAATCGTCATTGGCAAACAATAACCCAGCCAGCTGTGCATTTTTTCAAGTTTGGGGCACAGTAATGCTATTTTGTCGCGTGATAATGGTATATATCCTTGGATTATGTAACCTAATCATGTAAAATTTCCATATTTTCCAAAAAAATCTGTCCCCTACTTGAAATTTTGCACAGCAGGATCATATTCTGCGTTGTAATGTCATATTCCCAGTTAGATTAAGTGTAGATTGATAGCTGGTTAAAGCAGGTTCCTTTTGAATATGGTCCTCTCTCTATGAGAATGTACGTTTTGGAAAGGCAGCTTCCACATTATGTGGAACAAGGACTTTGATCCGTACTCGAAATAAACCTTCGAATTCCTCGAAAAAAACTTCAGATTACTCGAAAAAAACTTTTGTTTACTTATTGACATATAATATTATACATTGTATAGTATTATACATAAGGTAATTATCACCCTAATATGGATGGGTCCTACATGGATTCGGTTAACA